>CAZYSI010000020.1:0-15722 GCA_964650345.1 uncultured Candidatus Saccharibacteria bacterium
TGGTTCAAGATAAAATTAGCGAAAGCAACACAAATAGTAGTGTGTTCGAGTCTACTGAAATTAATGAACTGGTGGCAGAGGGTGTAAAAGCAGAAAGCTTTTTGGTTTTCGATCAGCCCTCTGGAAAAATTCTAGCGGCTAAAAGTCCTAGGACACCAGTAGCAATTGCTAGCATAACCAAACTGATGACAGCTTATGTTACTTTCAAACACGGACGTCTTGATGACTCTTGGGCTATTACTCAAAACAGCACTGGCAATATCCGACCGTTGTTAGGGCTAGAGGTAGGAGATAAGGTGATAGTAAAAGATTTAATTAACGCCATGCTCATTGGTTCGGCCAATGACGCTGCTGCTGCGCTAGGAGCTTATTTACAAAACATCACAGGTCAGGTTGCCGAAGAGCTTATGAATGAAGAAGCTAAAGCGCTTGGGATGAACTCTACCCATTACGAAAACCCTATTGGTTTTGATAGCGAACAAAATTATTCTACAGCTGAAGATCTTCGCTTGTTATTAATGAAAACTTCTAATCTTGATCTATTTACTTCGATTGATCGCAAATCTTCTTATGCTTTTAATAGCACGCTGGGTAATTCCTATGCAATTAAAGCTACGAATACTTTACTGAATACTGACCCAGAATTACACGCTGTAAAAACCGGTTTTACCGATGAAGCAGAGGGTGCCATGATCACAGAAGTTCATAGCAAAGGCCACAGGTTTATTATGATTATCCTTAGAAGTCCTGACCGGGAATCGGACACTCAAACTTTAAAAGCAAATATCCTGAAAACAATCACTGAATAACAGTGATTGTTTTAATATGTGGTATAATAAATATATGTATACGGATGAGTTGATTAAAATTTTTAGCCTGAGCACGATAGCTTTTTTGTTCGCTATTATAGTCACACCCCTACTTACTGACTTACTTTACCGCTTTAAATTAGGGAAAAACATCCGCGCCGATGGCACCACCCCAGTTTACACAGAAATGCACTCTAAAAAGCAGGGTACACCGACTATGGGAGGGATTATTATTTGGGGAAGTGCCCTAGTCATTGCAGGTGGATTTTGGTTCCTAGACCGACTATTAGACATTCGGGAATTTCATATTTTTAACTTTCTAACTCGCAAAGAAACCCTACTGCCGTTGGGGGCTATGCTCGGAGCAGCCTTAGTTGGTTTTATTGATGATTTTTTAGACATCCGAGGCCGTGGCCACAAAGGAAGGGGTTTGCGATTTCGGTTTAAAGTTGTCTTGTACGCTTTGGTAGCTTCAATTGGAGCCTGGTGGTTTTATGTAAAACTCGGTTTTGATGCAGTCCATATACCTTTCTATGGCGATTTGGTAATTGGTTGGTTGTTTATTCCGTTTTTCATATTAGTGGTAGTTGGTACAAGCTTTGCTGTAAACCAAACCGATGGTCTTGATGGTTTGGCTGGCGGCACCTTGTCTATCTCATTTTTCTGTTTTGCAGTTATTGCTTACATGCAAGGACGACCTAATCTAGCTACTTTGCTGGGAGTAATTTGTGGTGGCTTACTAGCATTTCTATGGTTTAATGTTCATCCGGCTAGATTTTTTATGGGCGATACCGGCTCTATGGGACTCGGAGTATTACTAGCCATAGTTGCCTTCCTCACTAATAGTGTTCTTTTGTTACCATTAATAGGATTTATTTTTGTAGTAGAGGCAGCTACTTTACTCCTGCAATATTTTTGGCGTCATGTTTTCAAGAAAAAACTATTCCTGTCTTCACCAATCCATCATCACTTTGAAGCTTTAGGCTGGCCAGAATCGAAAGTGACTATGCGCTTCTGGATTCTCTCTGTTGTCTCCGGAATAATTGGTGTAATTATTTATTTTTTAGATATTTACTAAAGCAGAATGTACTCTTTAATAATAAAAAATGCAAAAATAGTTGACGGTACTGGCAAAGCGCCATTTACAGGCGATGTGGCTATTAACCAAGACCGTATTGTTAATGTTGCTTCAAAAATTGATTCTCAAGCCCAGGAAGTTGTTCATGCTCATGGTAAATTTTTAGCTCCAGGCTTTATTGACATCCAAAACCACAGCGATAGCCACTGGCGCTTATTTGATGGCCCCTTGCTAGAAAGTATGATCACTCAAGGTTACACTACAGTAATTGTGGGTAATTCTGGAGCTAGTTTAGCTCCTCTAATTTCTGAACAAGCTTTGCTTGCTCTCCAAAAATGGCACACCTTAGAAGGGGTAAACATTAATTGGCGAAGTTTTGGTGAATTTGCTCAGGCAATGTCGAAACAAACTTTTGGGCCAAATGTAGCAAGCCTAGTTGGTTATTCAACCTTACGCCGTGGTTTAATTGGCGATCGGCAAAGTCCTGTATCTGTTGAAGAACTGCAAACTTTAAAACGTTTGGCAGATGACGCTTTAAACGAAGGAGCTTTTGGGATATCTACTGGTTTTGCCTATGCCCATGAGACTCATATTTCAGAAGTTGAGCTATATGAAATTGCTAAGATTGCTGCGGCACACAATGCCTACTTAGCAGTCCATTTGCGTAATGAAAGCGAAAGCGTAATAGAGAGTGTGCGAGAAGTAATTACTGCTGCTGAACAAGCACGGGCGAATGTTAAGATTTCCCATTTGAAAATTCGTCATCGCGACAATTGGCCTTTACTTCCGGAAGTGTTAGCAGAGATTGAAGGAGCTTGGCACCGTGGAACTAATATTCACTTTGACGTCTACCCGTATACTTCCACTTGGCAACCAATTTACACCTACTTACCGACTTGGGCAACTATGGGCGGTCGATTACATTTGTTAGAGCTCCTGCGTGACCCTGAACAACAGAGCAAAATTCTTACCGCACTAAATACTTCCGATGCTAATATAGCTAATTTAATTATTGCTTCGACTTCGGCTAAGCTAATGGTCACGGGTAAGAAAATTTCTAAAATTGCTGCTGACTTTGGCCATACTAGCGAAGAAACCTTACTGCACTTAATTGAAAATGGGGGCAGTGAAATTTTAGTGTTCGATGAAAGTCTTGATGAAAATGTAGTGAATCAATTCTGCAACCACAGCCTTAGTTTCATTGCCACTAATGGAGGAGGATATAGCACAAACGATACAAGTAAGCTTGTACACCCTCGTTGCTTTGGAACAGCTGCAAAATTTATTCATCAAACTCATCAGTTCCAAAAATTAACTTTACAAGAAGCCATTCGCAAACTAACTTCAGGGCCGGCTAAAAAGGCTGGGATATCTGACCGTGGCGTAATTGCAGTAGATGCTAAAGCTGACTTGGTACTTTTTGATGAAGAAAAGATTAATTCAACAGCTTCGCTTCATAATCCGTATCGGTATGCTCAAGGGATCAGCCATGTGTGGGTTAATGGACAAAAGGCTGTACTCAGCGGTGCAGTCACTGGTACGAAAGCTGGCGTTTTTCTAACTAAAAACCAATAATGACCATAGATGAACTAGCTAATAAATCAGTCGGTATTTTAGGTTTTGGCCAAGAAGGGCAGGCGGTTTTTAACTACTTACGGAAACACAATATTATTCCTAAGATTTTCGACGAAGTTCCTCAAGAACAGTGGACCGATGAAGCCAAAACACTAGCGGCTCAATCTCCCGCTGGAATTCTTGCTGGGCCAAATAGTTTCGAAAAGATTACTGAGTGTGAAGTTTTATTTCGTAGCCCGGGAATTTGGCGAAACCATCCGCAAATCTTAATAGCTGAAGAAAATGGTGTAATAATTACCAGTCAAACAAAGTGGTTCTTTGATAATTGCCCAGGAAAAATTATTGGGGTGACAGGGACAAAAGGTAAAGGCACAACTTGTTCACTAATATACAACATCTTTAAAGAAGCGCAGGCTTCTGTTTATTTGACCGGAAACATTGGTAAATTGCAGCCGCTCGAATTTCTTGACCAAACTACAAGTGAAGATTGGATAGTATATGAACTCTCTAGCTTTCAATTGCAAGACCTAACCGTTAGCCCGCATATTGGCGTTTGTTTAATGGTTACTTCGGATCACTTAAATCATCATAGCAATCTTGGTGAGTATCACAGTGCTAAAGCTGCGATCACTGCTTTTCAAAAGCAAAACGACATCTCTATTTTTAATAGCGATTATGAGGCCAGTGAAAAAATAGGTTCTATAGGTATTGGTGAAAAATTAGAAATTTCTGGTACTCGTAAGCCTAATGCTGGCGCTTATATACATCAGGAAACAATAGAATTAGTTTCTGGCCAAGGTCATAATCCTGTAATTATTTCCTGCGAAAACCGGAAACTGCGCGGTAAGCACAACTTAGAAAATATTGCTGCTGCCTGTTTGGCAGGAATGAAAACTGGAATACCTACAGACTTAATCTCTAAGGTAGTTAATAACTTTGCAGGTTTGGAACACCGTTTGCAGTTTATTGGAAGCTTTCATGGAGTCGCTTACTATAATGATTCAATTTCAACTGTACCAGAAACTGCAATTGCTGCAGTTAAGTCATTTAATGAACCAGTGCATTTATTTTTAGGCGGCTCGGAAAAAGGATTAGATTACAGTAGTTTAATTGAATCGCTAAAAAGAGCGAATCTCAGCAGTATTATTTTACTTGGTGAAGTTGGAAAAAAACTACAACCCGATTTAGCTCAAGCGCTGCCAAACGCTCCACTCTTTGGTCCGTATACTGATTTTGATTTAGCAATAAAAGAAACTGTTGCGAATGCTAGAGCAGGAGAGATTGTATTACTCAGCCCTGCCTCTGCGTCGTTTGATATGTTTAACAATTACAAACAGCGAGGCGAACAATTCGTTACCTTAGTAAATAAATATGCAAGCTAATGGGTAGGCCACGATCAACAGTCGATTATATATTTTTAGGTTTACTAGGTGCTCTGTTGGGCATTGGTTTAATTATGCTTTGGTCAGCATCTACAGTTGAGTCACAGCAAAATTTTAATAACTTTACCCACTACTTTCTCCACCAGCTACTCTACGGTATTGGGATTGGCTTAATAGCCATGTATATTCTGTCGCGAATTGACTACCACGTTTGGAAAAAATTTATCCCGTTCGCTTTAATTGGTACTTTAGTTGCCCTTATTCTTGTGAAAGTTCCAGGGATTGGTTTTACCGCAAATGGGGCCACGCGCTGGATTCATGCTGGCCCACTATTTTTTCAGCCTGCAGAAGCCGCTAAACTGGCGATCATAATATATTTAGCAGGCTGGATGAGCGAACGTGATCACCACAAAGGATTTTGGCACTCAGTATTTCCGCCCGTGCTGATTGTAGGATTGTACTGCTTACTAATTCTCTGGCAACCAGACATGGGAACAATGATCTCAATTGGCGCTACAGCTGCAATAATGTTGTTTGTTGGCGGCATTCGTTTAAAATATTTTGCCTGGTTGGCAGGAACAGCAGTAGTACTTATGTTGGGATTAATAAAATTAGAGCCTTACCGTGTTCAGCGCATTACTGCATTTCTAAATAAATCGGTTGACCCACTGGGGATTGGGTATCAAATAAATCAAGCACTTCTGGCCATTGGTAGCGGTGGCTGGTTTGGTTATGGTTATGGTCACTCTCGCCAAAAATATTCCTATTTGCCGGAAGCTATTAATGACTCTATTTTTGCAGTAATGGCTGAAGAGCTTGGCTTTCTGCGTATTGGTGCAATTTTAGCCATATTCGTCGCCTTTATTGTGCGCGGCATCCAGATTAGCTTAAAAGCACCTGATTTGTTTGGTAAGATGCTAGTAGTAGGGGTGGTTGGAAGTATTGCCTCTGCCACCATAATCAATATTGGAGCAATTACAGGGCTACTGCCTTTAACCGGGATTCCGCTACCATTTTTCAGTTACGGGAGCAGTGCCATGATTATTACCCTTGCTGGTTGTGGAATAGTATTAAACGTATCAAGACAAGCGAAAGGCTAAATGAAGCAGAAAGTTAAACTGTATTTACACCATAGTCATTATGAGCCAGTGACGTACACTAAACGCACTGGCATTTTGGGTATTGCCACTAAAATTCTAGAATCTTTAGTCAATACCATAATTTGGTGCTGCTATGTAGTGGGCATGGTAATTATTAATATTGTTATGCTTCCGATTACTGTTGTCAGATTCATAATTACTTTCCCTTCTTTACTAAAAGATGCAGCTGCGCGTCTATCTAAAAAACATTTTCAAAAACGTATTGCTGCATTTGGAATTGTCGCTATGGTTGTGGCTGCAGGGGTTCAAGGATTACTACTCGTAGCAACGGGCCAAGATTTAAAGGGGAAAGTGCTTGGTGAAAGCGATACTGCTCTTAACTATTTGCAAGAAGCCAAGACTTCTTTAGAAGGTCAAAATACAGATGCTGCGCAAGCGAATTTTAGTAAAGCTTTGGAACAGTTTAAGAAGAGTGAGGAGACCTTAAATTCAACTAGCACTGTCTTGCAAAGCTTGTTGGCAGTTGTGCCTCAAAAGCATGATGCCGACAAACTACTTCAAGCTGCTCAGAAAATTACTGAAGCAGGGATAAAAGGAACTCAATTATTGAAGCAAACTGATGAAATGAAATTAAGTGCGGTTGGTCTAAATGCAGGCGATAATAACCGCGAGGCCTTGCTACGCACGCAAACCTTACTAAGCGAAACAGTTCAATTAGCCAATGAGGCATCTGTATTAATTAGCCAAGTATCTATTAGCTCCATTCCGGAAGGACAACGCGCAGCTTTCATTGCTGCAAAAGATGCTGCGAGCTTTTTTCAAATGAATGTTACCTCTTTGAAGGAAGTTTCTGGTTTAATATTTGACCTACTATTAGGTCAGAAAAATGTATTAATTGTCTTCCAAAATAATAATGAAATAAGAGCTAGTGGCGGGTTTATGGGCACAATTGGAAACGCAAAACTTTCCGACGGAAGTTTAAGTAGTTTAGATATTCGGACGGTTTACGATTGGGACGGTCAGCTTGTAGAAAAAATTGTTCCACCACAGCCACTAACCGCCGTAGCTGACCGAATGTACTTACGCGACTCTAACTGGTTTGCCAGTTTTCCGGATTCCGCCGATCGCATTAGCAGTTATTTTGAAAAAGAGGGTGGCGAAACACCAGACCTAATTATTGCCATGACCCCTGATGTTATTTTAGATATGCTTGAGCGCACTGGGCCAATTTCTTTACCACAGCACAAAGTTACCTTAAATAAAGAAAACTTTATTGAAGAAACCCAAGTTGCAACTTCCTTAAATTACGACAAGCAACTCAACCAGCCTAAGCAGTTTCTAGCTGACTTTTTTCCATTGCTAATGGAAAAATTAGGATCTGGTGAAAATGGAATGATAGCCTTTTTAGAAATCTTCCAACAAAATCTATACAAGAAGCACATAGTTTTGTATTCCCGTAATGCAGAAATGCAAAACAAAATTTTAAACTTCAATTGGGGTGGGGAACTGCGAGCTACAGATAGGGATTATTTAAGTATCATCAATACAAATCTCGGCGGTACAAAGACAGACCGAGTAATGGAACGAGTAATAAACCTGAAGTCTGAAATTGATGATCACGGTTCTATTACTAACACAATTACTTACGAAGTAACTAATCCATTACCAAGTGGCTCTGGATTGAGTAATCGTAGTTTTATAAGATTTTACGTACCTGAAGATTCTATGTTTATTAGTAGTTCTGGGTTCGATGATGTTCAACTACCTCGCAAACCTACGCCAGGTTTTACTCTTGATGAGAAAATCACTAGCTGGCAAAAAGAAGTTACCCAAAGCACCAGCACTGGAACATATATTGGCAAAGAGGCTGGGAAAACCTGGTTTGGTAACTGGCTAAATGTAGAAGGTGGGCAGAAAAAATCCGTTACTTTATCTTATACTTTACCGTTTAAACTAGATAGTCTAGACCGCCATAGCCTATTATTACAGAAACAGCCTGGGAGTATTGCCGATACCTTGAATTACGAACTTGATTTTACTGGGCGGGAAAGCTTGTGGAATTCAGCCGCTGTAACCGCAGGTAGTGAGAACCTTAAGTGGGGAGGTCCTATAACCGCAGACTTATTCTTAGGTACAGTGTTAAAGAAATAGTTATTTAATTTATGATATCCAAACTGAAGAAATTAGAATCTACTTTTCATATTGGGCAAGCTACATTGATAATCGCCTCGTTTACTTTGCTGTCACGAGTTACCGGATTCTTTCGGGACATTCTACTGGCAAGCCAACTTGGGTTAAGTACTGACTCAGATATCTACTTCACGGCTTTTCGTATTCCCGATTTAGTGTACAATCTGTTAATCCTAGGGACTTTAAGCGTTGCTTTCATTCCAGTGTTCAGTGAATATTTAGTCAAAGACCGCTCGAAAGCAATGACTATAGCAAGCAGTATTATGAATATTTCTGCTATAGCAATGCTTGTTGTTTGTGGAGCAATATTTATTTTTGCCGAGCCGTTAACCAAGTTAATTGCTCCTGGTTTTCCAGCAGAGCAGCTCACTCAGACAGCATGGATTACTCGTATTATGATGTTGTCACCGATTATATTCACAATTTCCAATGTCCTCTCTAGCGTGCTAATCAGCATGAAAAAGTTTTTGATCGTAAACACCGCACCGCTACTGTACAATGTCGGGATTATTTTAGGTATAATTTTCCTTTACCCTAAATTCGGGATTACTGGTTTGGCTTATGGGGTCATTTTTGGAGCGTTAATGCATATGGCTATACAGATTCCTGAAGCAATTCGTCATGGATTCCGATGGAAACCGAAGTTAGCGTATAAAGACCCAGGTGTTCGTAAAATTGGGGCGCTATTCTTACCACGAATTGTCGGTTTAGATAACTCCTACGTGAACTTAATTGTAGTATCTATAATTGGCTCAACTTTGGTAACTGGTTCGATTTCTGCATTCAACTATGCAAATAATATTCAAGCGGTTGCTCTAGGGATTTTTGCCCTTTCTAGTGCAGTTGCAATTTTCCCAGTACTGTCTGAATATTTTGCTAAGGATGACATGACCGGATTCATTAAGAGTCTGCAGAATACTATTATCCGAGTACTGTATTTCGTTGTGCCAATATCGATCCTAACGCTATTACTTCGTGCTCACATTGTCCGTTTATTACTCGGTTATGGCCGGTGTGACTGGAATTGTACCATTGTAACTTTTGACACTTTGGGTGTTCTTGCCCTCGGATTAGTCGCACAAAGCTTAATCCCATTATTTGCTCGAGCTTTTTACGCGCGCCAAAATACTAAAACCCCAGTAGCAATTAGCTTGGTTGGTATGACTGTTAATATTGTTCTGTCTTACTTCCTCGCTCAAGGGCTAGGCATAGCAGGGGTTGCATTAGGATTTGTTATCGCGACAACCATACAATGTATTTTGTTGTTTGCTGCCTTACATCGTTCTTTTATTACTGTTGATCATATTAACAAAACTGCGCTAACTGTTTTTGATCGAACCATTATTATTCTAAGTTTAAAAATCTTGCTTGCTAGTATAGTGATGGGGTTTGTCAGTTATCTAACTCTATATCTTGTTGATCCGATCTTGAACACTCATACTGTATTTGGAATTTTCGCACAATCGGTTTTGGCTACCCTGACTGGTGGGGTAGTATATGTAGTGCTTACTCGGGCTTTCGGGATACGCGAATCACAGGCTATTGGTAGAGGAATTACCAAAATTTGGCGGTTTGTACGAGGCAAGGTATAATACTGCTTATATGACCTCAATTGACGCGGCCCAGAGCCGCATTCGTAATTTCTGTATCATTGCGCATATTGACCATGGCAAATCGACTCTTTCTGACCGCATGCTGGAAATGACCCATACAGTCACTAAACGAGAGATGAAAGAGCAGCTACTGGATCAAATGGATATCGAGCGGGAACGCGGTATTACTATTAAGCTGCAGCCAGTTCGCATGGACTACGAAGCGCCCGAAACTCGCGAGCGCTTTGTTTTGAATTTAATCGATACCCCTGGGCATGTGGATTTTAGCTATGAGGTATCACGGTCACTTGCTGCCTGCGAAGGCGCTATTTTAGTTGTTGACAGTACACAGGGAATTGAAGCACAAACTTTGGCCAATGCTTATTTGGCTGTTGAGCACAACTTAACCTTAATTCCAGTTGTAAATAAAATCGACCTTCCGAATTCAGATCGGCAAAAAACAGCTGAAGAATTAATTTCTGTATTTGGATTTAAAGCAGAAGAAATCTTATATGCCTCTGGTAAAACTGGCGAGGGGGTTGCTGAAATTTTGCAAGCAATTGTTGACCGCGTTCCTGCACCAACAGGCAAGGTAGATGCAACTGCGACGCGAGCACTAATTTTTGATTCAACTTACGATATTCACCGAGGAGTAATTACTTTTGTTCGCGTTGTAGATGGGCAACTTCCAGCCCGAGAAAAAATCCATATGCTTGGTAGCGGAGCAAACGCCGAAAGCTTAGAAGTTGGGTTCTTTAAACCGCAAATGGAGAAAAGTAATCTCATTAACACTGGGGAAGTGGGTTATATTGTCACCGGACTACGTGAGGTTAGTAAAGCGCGTGTAGGTGACACCATCACGCTATTTGCCGATCGAAGCAAAACCGAAGCCCTTCCAGGTTATAAGCATGTGACACCAATGGTTTACGCCAGTATTTTTCCGGTTAGTGGCGATGATTACCCACTGCTGCGCGATGCAATGGATAAACTTAAACTAAACGACGCAGCGCTAGAATATGAACCAGAGAACATCCCAAGCATTGGTTTTGGGTTTCGAACTGGTTTTCTGGGTTTACTACATATGGATATTGTGCAAGAGAGGCTTTCACGAGAGTATGACTTAGATTTAGTTTTAACTGCCCCGAGTGTGGCATACGAGGTTGTCCTCACCAATGACGACAAGCAAACCGTTTACAACCCGGCACAGTTCCCTGACCCATCTGCAATAAAGGAAATACGCGAACCCTGGATGAATGTCACAATTTTAACTCCGGCAGCATATATTGGCTCAATTATGGAAATTGTTAACCAAAGACGGGGTATTAGTGGCGATATTAAGTACGTCGGTAGCGAAAGAGTAGAGATGACCTTTGAAATGCCTTTGGCAAATATCATTATAGATTTTTATGATAAACTAAAAAGTGTATCTAGTGGTTACGCTTCTTTAAACTACGAATTCAAAGAACTTCGGACTGGTGATTTAGTAAAGGTAGATATTTTAGTCGGTGGGGAGAAAGTTGAAGCTTTAGCTGCTATTATGCATAAATCTTTTGCTGAAACCGAAGGCCGTGAGCTGGTAGCTAAGCTAAAAACACTAATCCCTCGACAACAATTTGAGATTGCAATTCAAGCAGCTATTGGTGCCAAAGTTATTGCCCGCGAAACCATTTCAGCTTTTCGCAAAGATGTAACTACAGGTTTGTACGGGGGAGATGTTACTCGAAAAATGAAAGTGTTAAACAAGCAGAAAAAAGGTAAAAAACGTATGAAGAAAGTTGGTAAAGTTGACATACCTCAAGAAGCCTTTCTCGCTGTACTTAAGAAATAAATTCAATCTTAGTTTGTAACTAAAATTCAAATGAGAAACAGAAAAACTTTAGAAAAAATCTTAATTATTATTACTGTCTTGATCGTAGTTTCTATGATAGGGAGTTTATTCGCATTCGCGGTTACTCAATAATAGAAAGGTTGAGTATGAAAATTTCGTTAAAAGATAATGAGCGAATTCGGCAAATTTACAGACAAAGCCCATTCGTGTTGATCCAAACAACAGGGCTGCATCTTGTTGGAATTATCTTAATTGGATACATGTTAATTCGCTTTGCACCAGGTGGGTTACTACAAACATTGTTAATGGCCTTAGCTATTGTAATTACTTTACATTTTGTTCGCACCATTATTATCTGGCGCTTAAACATGTACGTGGTTACAAACCAGAGATTGCTTAACTACGGGCAAAAAGGATTATTTGACCAAACAGTTATTGAAACTCCGCACGAACGTATTTTAAACGTTAGCTACAAAACCGAAGGAGTTGTCTCGAGAATTGTTGGATACGGCGATGTCGTGGTACAGGTTGTCGGTCTAATGGAACCAATTATTTTGAAAAATATTGACACCCCTATGGAAATTAAGGATTATCTCTGGGAAATGCACAAACGTATTGCTAAAGACAAAGGCAATGCTGTCTACGGCAATTCCGACGCTACAGATTTGCAGGAACAAGTCGGTTACACCAAAGAGAATCGAGTTTAAATTAAAATATGACGCTACCAAAAATATTCCATTCAAAGATATTTTTAGCCGGAGTATTAATTGTACTTCTGGGGGTATTTGCGTTAGAATTACAACAATGGCAGCAACGCCGTAAAATCAACGCAGAAATTAACCTATTAAAGCAAGAACAAGCAGAATTAGAGTCACGCAATAATGCCTTGCAGCAATCATTGCAGTATTTTTCCTCAGATAGCTATAAGGAAAAATTAGCTCGAGAACAACTTGGCTTAAAAAAAGAAGGGGAGCTGGTAATTAATTTCCCAACCTTTGGAATACCAACCAGCAAACCAGAAGAAAATATTGAACCAAAAACTAATCCCCAAAAATGGTGGGAATATATTTTTAAAAAATCATAAACTAACCTATGGAACAAGAACATCACAAATCCAAACATGAACCTAAAGCGGACTTTCAAGAGCACGAAGTTCACTCTAGTAATACCGGGCACCACAAAAAAAGCAAAAATACAAATCGTGTAATTGCAATTATTGTGGCGGTTTTAGCGGTCATTTTGGTGGGCGGCTTAGCTTGGGTATACACAGGAAAGTTGTCGCCAGCAAAGGAGAAAATCTTAACCACTTTGCCGTTGCCAGCGGCAATAGTAGATACAAAATTTGTCTCGGCTGAAAGCGTTATTACTCGTATTAACTTAGCTAAGCAGCTAATGGAAGAACAGGGAATGGGAGAACAAGTAGACGCCGCAGATACTTATAAACAATTGATTGAAGTTAAAAAAGTAGAGGCAATCGGTAGTAATAAAAATATCTCGGTAACCAATGATGAAATTAATGAGGAGTACCAAAATATTATTACCCAATACTTCGACGGTAACGCAGAAGATTTTCAAAAAGAATTGGATAAGACCTACAAAATGTCTGCGGATGAATTTAAGAAAGAGGTAATCCGTCAGCGAGTATTGCAGTCAAATCTATCGCTTTGGTATAGCCGCCAAAAAGATTTAAACGAGGCAGCTTACAAGACCGCCCAGGACCTATACGATAAAATCAATAATGGCCAAAACTTTGATGAAATAGCTAAAATTTATACCCAAGACGAGGCAACAAAAGATTTTGCAGGCGATAGCGGAATGATTCCTTATGATGATCTTTTAGCTGAGTTTCGTGAAGAACTTAAGGATAGCAAAGTTGGGGATACTAAATTAATTGCCAGCCGCTACGGTTTACATGTTCTAAAAGTTCTCGAATTGAACGACAGTGGTGAAAACGGAGCAAAGCAAATTCATCTCCAACAAATCTTTGTTCAGCAGGATGGTTTTGAGGACTGGCTCACCAAAGAGATAGAAGGGGTTAAAGTAATCCAGCTTCTAAAATTTGTTTAAAGTTTTGTTAAATTTTCAAAGCTCTCGCTCGCGAGAGCTTTTACACAAGCGGGCGTAGTACAGTGGCAGTATGCGACCTTCCCAAGGTTGAGACACGGGTCCGATTCCCGTCGCCCGCTCCATTTTGAACCCTCTGGCCGGCTTAGCTCATCTGGTAGAGCAACGGTATCGTAAACCGTAGGTGGCCGGTTCAAGTCCGGCAGCCGGCTCCATATATTATTAACAGTTAAATTATGCTAAGTTCAAATAGTTCAATCGATGCAATCGCTAAGGCGCCCGAGGTGCATAAGATATTGTTAGAAAACGATCGCTTTAGAGTTTTAGAAGTGAAAATCGAACCTGGAAAAAAGACAGAAATGCACTGGCATCCAGATAACATCGTATACATTTTGTCTCCTGGTCGTTTGAAGTTTACTAAAGAAGATGGTGGGATAGTTGAAGCAGATTTACATTCAGGACAATTAACTCAGTCAACTCCTGGTTCACACGAAGTAGAGAATATTGGGGGTACTACTGTAAAGGCAATTCAAATAGAATCCAAGCGTTAATTTTAAACAATAGACAACTCATGAATAATATAGAGAGACCAAAATCTTCATACCCAATCCCAGAGCACGCAAAAATTGTTTATAAAGGTACTATTTTTGATGTCTACGAGTGGGACCAAGAAATGTATGACGGTACCACCCAAAAATTTGAAAAGCTAAAAAGAGCTGACACAGTAGTAGTAATCCCAGTTATGGATGACGGTACAATTCTTTTAACTGAAGAAGAACAACCTGGTAGAGCAAAATATTTAAGCTCACCAGGTGGTCGAATAGATGAAGGGGAAGATGTTTTAGCGGCAGCAAAAAGAGAGTTACTAGAAGAAACAGGCTACGAGGCAAAAGAATATATTTTGTGGGATTCTATCCAACCGGTAGGGAAAGTGGATTGGGCAATATATACCTTCATAGCGAAGGGTTTAACAAAAGTTGGTGAGTTAAACTTAGATGCTGGGGAAAAGATCTCCTTAAAGCCAGTAAATTTTGAAGAGTTTATGCAAATAGCCAAAAGCCCAACATTTGGAGAGAAAAGCACTATTGCGAAGGTTTATGAAGCCTTGTTGGATCCAAATAAAATGACCGATCTAAGAGCCCTATTAAGCCCATAAAACTAATTGTAGGGAAAAGTCAACCCTGCCAAAAAAAGCCAGTCTTGCCAAATTAGGCTTTTTTTGTTAGAATTTTTGCGTTAAAGATCAAATTCCATGCCTGAAACACCTTCTCAACCAGAAGACAAAAAGCCAAACCAAAAACAGTTAACTAATAGAAAAATACTGGCGTTTTCAGTGGAATTTGGATTCATGATAGCTTTGCCGCTGGTAATCTTTGCTTTTACGGGTAAGTGGTTAGCTGAAAAATACGATAACCAGATTTACTTCTACGGCGCTATTATTCTTGCGCTACTGACTAGTTTTGGCTGGTTCTGGAAACGAATTACAGATATTTACAATGACTTTCTAAATTAACCTATGCTCGCACTACCGCCGTTATACGCTGAACCCATTTTCAATATTTCAAGCTTCGCCGTAACCAATACGGTTATTAACTCAACCTTAACCATGTTGGGTTTTGTTGTTTTTGCATTTTTAATTAACCGGGCAGTGAAGCACTATGGAATTGGCAAAGCTCCAAAAGGTTTGTTAAATTTTTTCGAAAGCATTTTAGAACTTCTTTACGGGTACTTCGACACAGTAACGCGAGATCGTAAAAAAACTATCCAGTTCTTACCTCTAGTGGGCACACTCTTTTTGTTTATCTTAATTTCTAACTGGATAGGCTTGCTCCCAGGGATTGGCAGCATAGGTCGTTGGCTAATGCATGAAGGTCACGTAACTTTTATTCCAGTGTTTCGACCAGCGACCACTGACCTCAACTTAACGGTTGCAATGGCCTTAACAGTAGTATTGGTTTCGCATTTCTTAGGAATCGCAGTAATTGGTTTCTTTAAATACGCTAATAAATTCATTAAGCTAGGGGATTTATACCATGCTGTAAAATCAATGAAGCCAATAAATATTATGACTGCGGTGATTGAATTTTTTGTAGGAATTTTAGAA
>CAZYSI010000021.1:0-5005 GCA_964650345.1 uncultured Candidatus Saccharibacteria bacterium
ATTAATGCAAAATCATTTACACCGTTTACTACAGATTCAACTGTTGCTCTTTCTGTAGGGGTAGGTTCTCGGAATTTTACTATTAAACCCTCTCTAGCGTAAATTTCGTTGCTTTCTGCTAAGTAAAAGCCAGCAAATTGGGCGTTATGTTGCCATTTTAAGCCAATTGTTACAGTGGAATCTGTAGCCTGGGCGCGGTAGTGTAGGAAAGCCAATAATACAACAAAACCCACAAAAACTAAGGCGACCATTAAAAAAACTAGAAAATGATTAAATTTATTGTTTGTCATCTGTATATAATAATACCATGATCAAATAAAGTTATGAAAAAAGACTGATTTTGTCTTTACAAAAACCTTTAGTTATGCTATAATTGATATATAAGTTACTTGTTCGAAACAAAAACTAATCAAATTATTAAGAAAACAATGAGATTCAAGCAAAATCTTCTCATAGCCATGGCCAGTACACTATTGGTCGGAGTAGGATTTATGGCTCTTGAGCCAGTAGTTACCCCTATCGAAGCTGCTACAGACGATGTGGCTGTAACCCAATCAGTAACATCGGAAATTACTATTAACAGCCCTTCAGATATTACCCTAACTGCATTGTCCACCACTCAGCATACAGCTGTGGGAAGTGCAGCCTGGACAGTTATTACCAATAATTCTGCTGGCTATTCTCTAACAGTGCACGCATCTACTGCCCCAGCGCTTAGCAGAGGTGGCGGCGGTGGTAACATTGTTGACTATACTCCAGCTGTAGCAGAAACCCCTGAGACCTGGAGTGTTCCTGCCTCTAACGTAGAGTTTGGTTTCTCTGCCCGTGGGACTAATGTAAATACTAGTACTTACGGTACAGATTCTGACTGTCTTGATACTGCAGATGTTCCAAGTGCGGCCTTGAAATGGCGTGACTTTGACTTATCTGGCTCAGCAGACCAAATTGCTACAGTAGCTGCTCCTACCACTACAGCGGGTGCTACATCCACAATGTGTGTAGCAACCGAACAAGACACAACTTTTGCTGTTAGTGGTACATACACTGGTACTATAACTGCTACTGCTACTGCGCTCTAAAAAATTTATTTGACATTATCTTATACCACACCATAAAAGTGTGGTATAATTATTTTATGAAATTGTATTCTTTGGACCGATGGCTGTTGCTCAGCTTCGTGTTCCTGCTTGTGGGCGCTTTTCCTATTCAAGCGGCTGCTATAGAAATAACTAATAGCACTGTAGAGATTAACGATGACTTCGTAGTTGGTCCAGCCAAGACTGAAGTATTCTTGAAGCCCGGGGAGAAAGTTACCAAAAGTTTATCTGTACTAAATCGTACCGACCGCGAACAGTTATTTACTGTTGAGGTCGAAGATTTTACCGGTTCTAAGGATCCAAACCAGGTTGTTGTCTTGCTCGGTAATGACCGTGGTCCCTACTCTTTACGAGATTATATTGAGCCTGAGGTAAATTCTTTTAAATTAAAAAGTGGTCAGCGTGCAGTAATGGATGTGGTTATTTCATTACCACAAGACGCAGAGCCAGGTGGTCATTATGGGTCGGTGTTAGTATCGAGTGAACCGTCTAGGAGTGAAAATGAAAACGAGTTTGATAATACCACCAAGACTGTTTCTCGGATTGGTGTTTTGTACTTTGTAAGGATTGCTGGCAAAGTTAAAGAAGATGCTCGCTTGGTAGATTTTCGTTTAGAGGGAGAAAAGTCTTTTTATGAGAAAGGACCATTTAATTTTGAAGTTCTGTTTGAAAACAGTAGCAGTGTTCACTTAACCCCAAGCGGTACAATTAAAGTTAAGAACATGATTGGTCGCACAGTAAAGGAACTTAAAGTTGACCCATTCTTTAGTCTGCCAGATTCTTTACGTGCTGCGAAAATTGCTTGGGATGGTGGTTTCGCTTTTGGTCGGTATACAGCCGAAGTTAATCTTGCCCGCGGTTACCAAGAGTCTCCTGACCAAACAGATACCATGAGTGTTTCGTTTTGGGTCTTACCTTGGAAAATAGTAGTTGGGCTAATAATTGTGATAGTCATTGCATTCTTTATATTAAGAAAGTTATTGCGGTCATTTGAAATCAAGCGAAAGAAATAGCCATAGCTAACCGCAGGCTGCGCCGTTGTAGAGATGCGCGATAATAATTAGCGATTAGTATGGAATTGAATAATATCTTAAAAAAAATATATAAAATTAGTAGTACCAGAAAGCTGCGCATGCGGCAGTTTGGTCTGCTGATTTTTTTATTGCTAATTGGTTCTGTAGCAGGATTATCGGTGGGCTCGCCAACTAGCTTAGCACAAATGTCGGGGACGCTATACAAAATTCCGATTGACTCGGTAAATGTTGGTGGTGGTGAGGGTGAGTCAACGGCGTATAAATTATTTGGAACTACTGGTGAGGTCGCTACTGGAGAATCCTCTAGTGGTTCTTACGGTTTGAATGCAGGATTTATTGGAGCTCAATTAGTTTATTTGGCAATTAACACCGCTAGTGATGTTAGTATGAGCCCAGCTATTGCTGGGGTATCTGGTGGGACTGGTTTAGGTTCAACTACCTGGACAGTTACTACCGACAACCCAGCTGGCTACGATTTAAATATAAAAGCGGATACTACCCCTGCGCTGAGAAGTGGTAGTAGTGAGTTTGCCGACTATACTCCAGCTGGGGCGAACCCAGACTATAACTGGAGCGTAGCTGCGGCAGATAGCGAGTTTGGCTTTACCCCAGAAGGCGTGGATGTGGTGCAGCGGTTCCTCGACAATGGTAGTAATACTTGTAACACAGGGAGCAGTAATACTGCCGATCGATGTTGGGATAAATTTACTACCTCAGATTTGTTAATCGCTCGTCGTATTACAGGTAATCACCCAAGTGGGACGACGACAACGGTAAAAATGCAAGCAGAAGTTGGTAGCAGCCACATTCAACCGAATGGTACTTATAACGCCACCATTACAGTAACTGCTTTGCCGAGATAGGGTGAAGTTTCTGAAAATTTTATATCATTGATCGATATGATCGAGAAATTAAAAACATTTTTGACAGTCATAGCATTACTCGGTTTGGCTAGCTATAGCCTACCAGTTGTTGCAATTGCTGCCAGTGGTTCGGTGCAAGTTGGTCAACCTAGTGAAACCGGTGTTGAACCAGCACCTGGTTCTACTGGTGGTGGCTCAGGCGGATCGGCAGACAATGGTGTTCCGGTGTTAAGTAATGTGGTGGTTAGTGTGTCATATAATTCTGCGACCATAACATGGAATACTAATGAACTGGCATTGTCGCGCGTAGTTTGGGGGACAAGTAGCGAATACAGCAGTGGTACAGTAGCTGGCGAGCAGTATGTTAAAAAACATACTGCCTCAATTTCTGATCTACAACCTAGTACTAGGTACTTTTTTCAGTTAACCAATTTGGACACTAGTAATAACTCTAGTAGCTACTACGGTGTGTTTGTTACTCTAACTCCTCCGGATACATCTGCACCAACTAATCCTAGTCGGTTAGTTGCTGTCCCACGAGCAAATGTAATTGAGCTGACTTGGCGCAACCCCTCCGATCCAGATTTAACTTCAATTCGGATTGTTCGTTCAGATAAGTTTTTTCCTCTTGATCCATTAAATGGAGAAGTTATTTTTGAAGGCTTAGACACAAAATTTACTGATAGCAACGTTAAGCCTGGAGTAATCTATTATTATTCAGCATTTAGCCGTGATCGTTCAGGGAATTTTTCTTCTGGTGCAATTGCCTACACAATGATTGCTGGGAGTGAAGATGGTATTAGTATAGATCCACAAACTGGTGCCCCAGTTATAGATTTGGAATTACCTTTTGCTTCTAACTATAATCCTATTCCAAAATCTTTCAAAGATTTTATTTTAAGTTACGGTGACGGCATAGAACTAGATAGTTTAAACATGACGGTGCCGGTAGGGGAGAATTTAAAAATTATTATTCCCAAATCCAAACTTAACGATGCTGGCTCGTTTTTAACTCTAACTGTTAAAGACCCGGCAATGTTAATGGCAGAATCTAGTTATTTATTTTCTTACGATCAAGACAATCGTGAATTTTCTGTTATAACTCCAAGCTTCGATACCCCTAAAGGATACGAGTTAATAGTGACAGTGTTTACATCATCAAAATTGATAGTTGAAAGAGTCAATGGCAAACTTCAAATTGTAAAGTCAGCCCAAGCCGGAGAAGGGGATGGTCAAGAAAGTTTGCTAAGTAAACGTACTCGCTATATTGTCCTGGGAGGGATGGGGGTTTCGGCTATTGTTGTTACTTGGCACTTTGCTAGACTGGCGCGGTTGCGAGCGCAAATGGAAGTTCAGGAGAAAATTGAACTTCCTAAGCAAGATTAGCACTGCAAGTGTTGACAATACGCAAATTTTTTGCTATACTAAAATAGTAAAAAGTATCGGATAGCAAATACTGATTTCT
The DNA here is from genome assembly GCA_964650345.1 of uncultured Candidatus Saccharibacteria bacterium. Taxonomy (GTDB): domain Bacteria; phylum Patescibacteriota; class Doudnabacteria; order UBA920; family UBA920; genus UBA920. The sequence continues at coordinate 4,460 of CAZYSI010000021.1, forward strand.
GCCAAAATTTGCAGAAATCTGCTAAGAAACAAAAACAAAAATACAAAGAAACATGTCAGAAAAGGAAAAAAAGTCCTTTCTGTCATCTGGCGACTTAATTTCTATTGCTGAAGCTGCAGTTTATACCCCTTATTCAGCTGAATATCTAAGCCTACGCGCCAGGACAGGGCACTTGAAAGCCATGAAAATTGCACGTAACTGGCTCACAACTCGTGAGGCAGTTTTATCGTATTTACGGAAACAACAGCGCAAGCACTATAAACTTGAACAAAATAGAACGCATACATTTACAGAAACAATGGAGGTAGCGTATGAATAAACTTTCTATGCGGACCGTTCGATCGATATTTTCATTGCTTGCAATAATAATCATTGTAGGTGTGTCAGCTCTAGCCAGCTTTAACTCTCAACAGTCAGCGCAAGCCGCTTTTAACGAGTATATAAATTACCAAGGTAAGTTAACCAACGCAAGCGATGTTGCAGTGGCCGATGGTGACTACAATATGGAGTTTAAGATTTATGATGCTGTTTCAGGTGGTAATTTAG
>CAZYSI010000021.1:5015-15223 GCA_964650345.1 uncultured Candidatus Saccharibacteria bacterium
ATTTAGAGTGGACAGAAACCCGTACTGGCGGCAACAAGGTCACCGTTACCAACGGAGTGTTTAGTGTAATGCTCGGGGAAGTTAATTCATTTTCTGGAGTCGACTTTGACCAGACTTTGTTCTTGAGTGTCAATATTGGCGGTACTGGTACCCCGAGTTGGGATGGGGAAATGACTCCGCGCAAAACAATCGGTACCGTACCAGCAGCATTCATTGCTAAGAACTTACGCGGCACAGGGACGATTAATATTACTAATACTGGAACTCAAGCTACTTTGAATTATGACGGTTCCAACAGTGCTACATTAGCAGTTGCCTCTAATGGTTTTACTACTCTAACAGCAACTGGAGCTGGGGCTGGTTGGAACTTAACCGGTGGTAATGTCGGCATAGGTACCACAGCTCCAGGACGAGCATTAGAAATTAACGACGCTTCTGGTAATAACCTCCGCTTAACCTACAACGACTCAGATGGCTCTGCTACTAACTATGTAGATTTATTGACTACTTCTGCTGGTAATCTACAGGTTCGCCCTTCAGGGTTTGTAACAGAAATTGGTGGAGGGGCAACTAGAACCGCGCTTAGATTCCTTGAGCCTTCTGGAACCGGCACAGATTATGCTGCTATTCAATCAAATGCTAATGTTACAACTTCTTACACATGGACACTTCCAGCAGCAGATGCTAGTGGTTGTATTCAGAGTAATGGGTCAGGAACTTTGAGCATTTCAGCGTGTGGTGGTGGTCTTACCATAGGGTCAACTTCTATTTCTAGTGGCGGTGCAAATCGTATTTTATACGAAAACGGATCAACTACACTTTCTTCTAGTTCAAACTTTACATATGATGGCACTACTTTAACAGTTGCAGGCAATCCAACTTCAGGTGCTCAAATGGCACTGACCAACACTGGTGTCTACACAGGAACAGGCATCTTTAACTTAACTGCTAACAGTGCAACCACAGGTACTCTAGCTAGTGTTACTGGCAATGGTCTTACTACGGGTAATTTACTAAGTTTGTCTTCCAATGGTACTGCTGCTGCAGCTTCTCAGACTGGATTGAACATATCTCTTCAAGGAACCAATGGCACAGGTGGCATTACTTCATATGGTGCACAAATCTCTAACGCTCATGCTGGTGCTACTTCTACTAACGTTGCTCTCCAATTAGCAGCTACTAACGGCACCACTGCTAACTACGCCCTCCTTACCAATGGTGGTAATGTCGGTATAGGGGATACCTCTCCAAACTCACTCTTTACCGTAGGCAGTGGAGACCTCTTCCAAATTAACACTTCTGGACAGATCGGTTCCCAACAAGCCCCAGTCTCTGACTATCTATTCTCTTTGGCCGGAACAACCGGCAATGACAACTCAAGGATTATAGATATAGTTCAGAGTAATGATTCGGCAGAAAGTACTTACGGGATGGTCATCACCAGCGCTCCTACTAATACAACTTTGACAGGAGGAACATCTAGAGGTCATTACGGTCAAGAAATAAATCTAGCACCAACAGCTACAGTAGATGATGATGCTATTCTTGTTCTCTATGGTAGTGATGTTGAAGTAGATTTAACCGGAATAACTTTAGGAGATACCGATACCGACTTGGTTCTAGCAGCTGGGTTGGGTGTTGTTGGATCAGTTGCTGGTTCCCCAACTATAAACAGCACTACTGGTAGTAATGGGGTTTTCTTATCAGGTGAAGGACCTATGGCAGCTGTGAGTGGAGGTATGAGTTTAACCCCTACTATTACAGCTTTGAATGGACCTGGTGTAATTGATGCTGCAGGTGGATTATTTACAAGCAGTGTCACTCCTAGTATTGGTCATGCCAATTTAACGTCTACTGTGTATGGTATCAGAGTAAATGCATCAGGCGAATTAACTACTACAGGAACAACCACTCATTATGGTGGATATTTTACAACATCTGGAACAGCAGACACCAACTACGGTTTGTATGCAACAGTGACTGGAGGAACTACCAACTACGCAGCTATCTTAACAGGTGGTAATGTGGGTATTGGCACCACTGCTCCTGGTCGTGCTTTGGAAGTTAACGATGCTTCTGGCAACAACCTCCGTCTAACTTACAATGACTCAGATGGTAGTCCTACTAACTACGTAGACTTATTAACAACCTCAGGTGGCAACCTCACAGTAGTGCCTTCTGGCGGCACTGCAAGCATAACTGGGATAGCAACTATCTCATCTATTCTACAAGTTGGTTCTGCTACTGCAACCACATATTCTAGATTAGGTACAGGGACTACAAATCACAGTGGAGATGTAAATGCTGCGGATGACTTGCTAGTCACAGGAGGGTTAGAAGTTGACGGTAATGGTTTCTTCGACGGCAACTTGACCGTAACAGGAACTTGTACTGGTTGTGGTGCTGGAGGAGCTACTAGACTTGATCAGATTCTTGCTGCCACAACCAACGACAACGACAACGACAACTTAAACAATGCTATTGATTGGGATTGGTCTACACTAACAACTCAAGATGCCTTAACATTAAACGCGACCGGAACTGGCTTGACTTCTGGTTCCATATTCAAAGCAACATCTGCAACTACTGGTGCAGTAACTAACGGCATCATACAGCTACTTGCTTCGGCTAACTACTCCGGTACCGGTGGCCTCTTGAATGTTACGGCCAACTCTACTACAGCAGGAGTAGTTGCAAAAATTTCTGGCACTGGTTTGACGACTGGAACTGGTTTAACAATAGCTGGAGGTAGCGCCATGACTACTGGTGGTGCTCTAGATATTAATGGAGGCTCTTCATATAACCATGTGAATGCAACTGAAACTGGGAGCTTGGCCAAGTTAACTTTCACAGATGCCACTCAAGGTACTGCTACCTCCACTACTAATGGGTTACTAATTTCCCCGACTGTTAATGTTACCACTGGTGCTTCAGGTACTAAGACTATTAATGGTTTGTCCGTAGCTACTACATTAACTGCCTGTACTGGCGGTTCTAGTTGTACAGTTAAGGGTCTAAATGTTGCTAATGTTACTGATATTGCTTCGGTGACGAGTACTGGATTGAGTATTGGAACTGGCTGGGATACTGGAATTGAAGTTGGTTCTGGTTTGGCAGTTTTGGGTACTGGTTCTTCTGCTACTGGTAAAGTTACCTTTATGAACAGTACTAATGGTAATACAGCCAGTATTCAGGCGGGTACTACATCAGGAAATTATACTTGGACTCTTCCTGATGCTGATGCTAGCGGGTGTATTAAATCCAATGGTTCAGGAACTTTAAGCATTGCTTCTTGTGGTGATGCAAAGAGTGAAGTCTTTACTTCCAATGGTAATTACACCATGCCAAGTGATGCTCGTATTGTAATTGTCGATGCAATTGGCGGCGGCGGTAGTGGCGGTGGCGGCGGGCGTAATGCCGGTGGCGTAGTAAAAGTTGGCGGCGGCGGTGGTGGCGGTGGCGCTTGGGCTTCCCGCACTTTCGATACTACTGCAATTTCTTCACCTGTTACCATAACAGTACCTGCGGCTGTTGCTGGGGGTAATGGTGCAACTGCAACTGGTAATGGTACTACCGGTGCAGCTGGTGCTAATGTTTCTTTTGGGTCATTACTTACTGCCTACGGCGGCGGCGGCGGCGCTCCAGGAAGAGGCTTGGTTGGTTTTTCAGGCGGCGGCGGCGGCGGCGGTACTTTAAGCGTTGGTAGTAGTGGTACTACAGCTGGCGGTGTTGGCGGCGGACCTAATGCTGGTGTGGCCAATGGTGGTTTTTCTAACTTTGGCGGCGGCGGCGGCGGTACTAACGGTGTAGGTGGTTTTTCTGCATACGGCGGTGGTGGCGGTGGCGGTTCAAACAACAATGGCGCGGTTGTTGGTTTTGCTGGTGGTGTTTCTTTACGTGGCGGCGGCGGTGGTGGCGCAGGTGGCGGTGTTGGTACTAACAACGTTGCTCAAGCCGGTGGTGCCGGCGGTGGTTCTGGTGTAGCGCAAGTTGGAAACAGCGGCGGCGGCGGCGCAGCCGGGGCTATTAACAATGCTGGAACTGCTGGCGCTAATGCTGCTAGCAACCAAACTGTTGGCTCTAGTGGTGGCGGTGGCGGTGGTGGCGGCAATGGTACTGGCGCTCAAGCTGGTGGCGCAGGTGGTAATGGCGGTACTCCAGGCGGCGGTGGCGGTGGTGGTGGCGGCGGTGCTAACGCAGGTAATGGCGGTAATGGCGGCGCTGGTGGTCGTGGTCAGATTCAAGTTTGGACTATCCGCGGCGCTGGAGCAGCTGACTTAGCGGAAAGCTATTCTACTAACGATCCAGATATTAATGTCGCTGATGTGGTTGTAATTGACCCAGAACTATCTGCAGGGGTTAAGTTAGCTACTAAAGCCTATGACAAAAACGTCCTTGGCATTATTTCTACTCAACCTAATATGGTTATGGGCGGAGACATTGCGCCAGAAGGGGTAAAACAAGTTAACTTAGCTTTGGCTGGTCGTGTGCCAGTTCGAGTTTCCTTAGTTAATGGCGCCATTAAGCCCGGAGACTATTTAACTACTTCAGATATTCCTGGTGTTGCAATGAAGGCTACCAGGGCAGGGCCGGTAATTGGTCGGGCACTCGGATCATTTAGCGGGGATGGAGGTATGCCAACAGGCATAGTGTTGGTCTATGTCCAAACCGGATATTTCAACGGTGAATCTTTAGCTGATTTTGCTGCAATTGATGGTATCACTGTTGATACAGGTTTGCCAGTTGACTTTGGTAAACAGGTATTGGCTAAATTTAATTTAGCTCAACAAGATCCTAATCAACCACCAAATCCGTTAACCTTAAACTATTCAGACCTGCTGGCAGATCGTGTAGCGGCATCATTGGAGATTATCACTCCGACAGTCCGCTCTAACTCGGTATTTACAGATACTATTTCTCCTAATTCAGGGAGCAGTCTGACCTTTGAGATTGGTCCGGATGGGAAGTTTATTCTGAGAAAATTGGCTGAAACTGGTCCGCCTGGTGAAACCTCTGAAAATGTTCTGCCGGAGGGTACTGTAGCTGGTGATTCTACTTTAGTGAGTTTTGATGCGCTAGGGAATGCATTTTTTGCCGGAGAACTGACTGCTGGTACAATTAAGATCTCGAGTATTACAGGTTTAACCGAATTAACTCAGACTTTAACAGATACTTTGACTCTACAACAAGCTACCTTAACAGACTTAGCTAGTAGATTAGCTGTATTGGAAACTCCAGATTCATTAAACCTAAGTGATCCATTATTGACTAACAGTTTATCGGTAGCAGGTAGTTTGACTGCTGCTAATGGCTTGTTTGTTGACTGGGTGGGTTCCGTAGGGTCACTGATTACTTTCAAGAGCGATGTGGAATTTATTGGCAGGCCATATTTCACCACTGACACTGCTGGGTTTGCCAAGATTTATGAAGGGGACCGCTCGGTTGATGTTGTCTTTGAACGGGATTATTTGGAACAACCGATTGTAAATGTGAGTATTGGTTATGATGGTATGGAAACGGAAGGGTTTGAAGATATTACTGAGCTAATAGAAGCTAATAAATTGCACCAAGAAGAATTGGCGAATACGCTATTTCAGAATGAAATTCAATTCATAGTGATAAATAAGACGACCAAAGGCTTCACTATTATATTGAACAAACCAGCCACTCAGGATATATCTTTTAGCTGGATTGCATTAGCGGTAAATGGAGCCAAAACTTTTAGTTCGATTAAGAGTACTCCTAGCCCTGTTGAGACAATAATTCCTGAAGATGGCTATTCTTACAGTGAAGATATCCCAAGCGAAGACGTAGTAAATCAAGAGGAAATTATTCCTGAGCCAACAACCGATAGTAGCGTAAATGATAGCAGTGCGACTCCTCCTTCGACAGAGACAAATACCCCACAGAATAGCGATCCCCCCCCTGCCGATAGTGGCGAAACAGAGCAAGCACCAACATAAAAACCACTCAATCATGAGTGGTTTTTATGTTATAATTGAAAAAATATATAATTTTTTAGTTTTGAAAAGAAACAAAATTATCTTTTTTAGTGTATTGGCATTCATCTTAGTATTTGGACTAGGGGTTTTATTAAGTAAAAATTATTTTCGCGACGATTCTGGAAAGTGCGATGCCAATAAATACCACAACATTAATCCTGATTTGATTTGCCAGGCCTCGCCGAAAGTCATCAAAAAGAACTACGTAGAATTTAAAGGGGAATTAAATAAAGTTATTGCTGATAAAGCTCAGGCAGGAGATATTACTGTTGCTTCTGTGTATTTTCGGGACCTACAGAATGGACCAACTTTTGGGATAGATGAATATCGCAGTTTTTCCCCAGCCAGCCTTTTGAAGCTACCATTATTTTTAACTTATTTAAATTTAGCTGAAGATAATCCTGATTTGTTAAAAACCACCGTTGGATTTAAAGAAACTGATTTTTCTAATGAACAATATTATCCGGCTAAATTTTCCGCCGATCCAAGCAAGGTTTATACGATCGAGGAATTACTGAATTACATGATTAAGTATTCTGACAACCGTTCTTATTACATATTACGTGAATACACTAAAGAGATAGCTCCTGGGCACGATGTTATTAAAGAGACTTTCATTGATTTAGGGATTATTGATCCGAAAGACGCATTGGACCAGACTATTAACGTTAAGTCTTACGCAGCTATTTTTGCGCAATTATATCATTTGTCATACTTGAATAATAAAGATAGCTCAGAATACGCTCTAGAGGTTTTATCAGACACGGATTTTGATAATGGCCTGGTTTTAGGTTTGCCGGATGATATAAAAGTGGCACATAAATTTGGGGAACGTTTTAATGGTAAAGACGACGTCAAACAGCTACATGACTGTGGGATTGTATATTATCCAGAAAATCCATATTTGATTTGTGTTATGACCCAAGGGAAAAGTTTTGATAAATTATCTGAAACCATAGGTTTAATTTCTAAAATGGTGTATGAAGAATTTGATTCACGCAGTATTAAAGAATAAGCTAAAAGTCCTTGTTTTCATAGCAATTTTAGGATTTTTTGCCTCTTTTTTAGCATATAAAATTCCTTTACCAGCCGCAGAGGATCTGCCTCGGCAAATTCAAAATGGAAAAGATATTCTTCATGGAGATTTTAGCGTTATTACCACCAATGTATATTCATATACTGAGCCTGGTCAAGCGTTTGCTAATCACCATTGGTTGTACGGGGTCATTGTTTATTTACTTTTCTTAGCAGTAGGTTTTAAAGGTATAGTAGTTTTTAAAGTCATTGTATTTTTAATAATCTTCTCACTTTTATTTTATCTCAGTACAAAAAAGGCTAATTTTTGGGTCGTAGCTTTTTGCTCTATTCCAACGATTATTTTTTTAATGGGTAGAAGTGCGGCCCGTCCGGAAATGTTTAGCTATCTGTTCATTGTTTTATTTTTGTATCTCTTGATTGATTTAGATGAACACCCAGATAGTAAAAAAGTTTTTTGGATAATCCCACTTCAATTATTGTGGGCGAATATTCATTTATTCTTTGGTGTGGGAATAATGCTTATAGCTGGATTTTTGTTAGAAAAAATTATCCAAAATATTGGGCATCTAAAAAACAACAAGCTGATTTTAAAATTGGTCGTAGTGTTGGCAATTTCGATTGCAGCTATTTTTGTAACACCGTATGGATACAAAGGGGCAGTATATTCATTAACAGTTAATACTTCAAAAACTTTTCCAATTGTTAGTGCGGAAACGCAACCAATTTCAAAAGTATTAACAACAGGCCCTAAAATAGAAAATATTCCTGCAGCTACTTTTCCATACCTTGCTGCCATTTTGGGATTAAGTTTTTTGTTTGGTTTTAGTCGCAGACAAACTATTCTGCAGACTCTACAAAAGCAACCGATTTTTTTGATGTTAGCGAGTGCTGGGGTAATCTTCGTAGGGTTTAATGTTATCCGTAGTCTAGCTATGTTTGGAATTATATTTTTACCTGCAATTTCTGCAAACTTGAGTCGGCCTTTTAGCTGGATTCGTCATTGGTTGAGAGAGAAATATCCAGATATATTTAAGTTCATTGGTGTTCTGACCATAATTTTATTGGTTGTAGGCCTGGTATATTTTTCAGTTTTTGGTAGGCAAAAACTATCGGCATATACCCAGTTTGGTATTGGTTTAACTGATGGTGCGGAAGCTGCTGGCAAGTTTTTACAAAATGAACAAATTAAAGGGCCAATTTTTAATGACACAGATATTGGAAGTTACTTAATTTATTACCTGTATCCAAATGAAAAGGTATTTGTAGATAATAGATTTGGAGATGCGTATTCAGCCTCATTTTTTAAAGATGTATATTTGCCTGCTACAGCTAGCGAAGAGGGTTGGCAAAAAGTATCTAAAGACTACGGGATTAACGCCATTGTGTTTTACCAATATGATGGTGGGAGCGGAGCTAGAGATTTTCTGTATAGAAGAATATACGATCCGGAATGGGCTTGGGTCTATGCAGATAAAAATGTCATCGTTTTAGTTAGAAACATTATTGAAAATCAATACGTAATCACTAAACATCAGATTACTATAGATAATGTGCATGAAAAAATTGCAAAGATATCAGCACCTGATGGGTATGAAGATTTGGTAGGGGCCGCAGATATTTACTCCATGATTGGCATGGGCAAGGAAGCAACAGATCTGTATCTAAAGATAGTGTCTAAATGGCCAGAGAAAGGAAAAATTTGGATGGTCTTAGGGCGTATTGAGTTGACTAGGTCGGATCAGGAAAATTCAAATGCTGCTCTTGCTTTAACATTTATGCAAAAAGCTATCGACGCTGGTTGGAAGACCCCGGAGAGCTATAGTTACTTAGCGCTTGCATATTTTAAGACTGGCGATTTAGCGAAGGCTCGTGAAATGGTTGAGAAAGAAAAAGAGATTTATCCAGAAAGTCAGGACGTCAAAGACTGGGAAGAGAAGTTAAAACGTGCCGAGAACGCAAAAGGGAATTATCTTGATGAATAAAAAAGTAATTGGAATATTAATGACTTACAATTGTGCTGATTTGGTTGAGTCAACCTATACCGCAATTCCCAAAGAGTTGTTCTATAAGATAATCATTGTAGATGATGGCTCTGAAGATAATATCGTCCAGGTGGCAGCAAAGTTAGGACTACCTTTTTATACCCACAAGCATGGTGGTTACGGGGCAAATATTAAATTTGGCTTACAAAAAATGTTAGAACTAGGTGGGGATTTTGGAGTGGAGATACATGGGGATGGTCAGTTTAATCCTGAGTACATTCCTAGCGCAGTAAATAAAATTACCCAAGGATATGATTTAGTATTTGGGTCAAGATTTACTAACTTATTTCAACCGTTACGAGATCACATGCCATTCCCTCGGTGGTTGGCTAATATATGCCTTAGTTTTATTGAGCGGTTAATTTTGCAAGTTCCTTTGTCTGAACTCCATGCTGGAATGCGTTTGTATAGTAAAAAGTTGGTTCAAACTTTACCTTTTGAGCGAACAGCAGATGACTATTTATATAGTTTTGAAGTCATCGCCCAGGCAAAATTTTTTAATCTTAAAATAGCCGAAGTGCCGATTCGAGCTAATTATAAAAAGCAACACACATCCATTAGTTATTGGAAGGCTTGTGTTTATTCATTCCAAACTTTTTGGGTGCTAGGGAAATATCTTTTAGCTAGATTGGGGTGGCGTACTAAAATGTTCTTAAAATAAAGAATTTTAGGCTTCTTTTATATACACCTTCAAGGCGTTTTGCCATTTACGCAACTTAATTTTTTTTGATCTTAAAGCCTCCATTTTCCCACGCTTGAGTTGAGGTGGTTCAATCACGCGGGACTTTACCGGAGTGACTATTTTTTTAAAGTTACCTAATGTATTCAGTTGATTTGCAATATCAAAATAAGAAGCCGTTCCACTATTAACTACGTGAACTATACCAGTAGAATTTTTAGCAATCAGCTTCTCAATAGTTTTTAACAGATCTGGAACATAAGTAGGGGAGCCAAATCTGTTGTGCGTTGCCATTATTTGGTTAGGTTTTGATGAACGCATTGCAGTAAGAGTATTTTGAACAAATTTAGTATCAATATTTTTACCACCACCAAACAACCAGCCAGTGCGCACGATAATTGAATCAGGGAGTATCTTTAATATTTCCTTTTCAGCAGCGTATTTGCT
>CAZYSI010000022.1:0-11926 GCA_964650345.1 uncultured Candidatus Saccharibacteria bacterium
CTTGTAGGCTGGCTCGTCTTGCATATAAAGCGATGTCAATGTCCTGTCAAAATCCGGCATCCCCAGAATTTAAGACGCACTGATTATCAGTGTCGTTACACTATACTGCAAATTAATGGTTTTGTCAATACTTTCCTCTGTCTGCTATAATCTAGGCAGAATATTAATGATTAATTTTATGAGTGAATACGAGCATCAAGAGCCAATTTTTCGGAGTAGTCCAGGAGAAAAGCCTGATCCTAAGATTCAAAAATACCTTGAGGATCAAAAGAAATATCTCGATGATCAAAATCGTTTAGACGAGATTCCGACCGAGAGGGATTTAACCGAAACGCAAGATATGAAGGATTTGCGCCTAGTTAACGAAATTATGACAGATGAATTAATGCGGGGCATATTCGGTTATCTGGTGAGAAACAAATATTCCACAAACACTCTCCTGAGTTCCGATGATATTAAGACATTTCGTATTCTTTATTCCAAAGAAAGCGAGTTTGATGAGAAGGCCTATGAGCTAATCAATGGAAAATTAACTACCTCTGACCAAACATACAAAGAATATGAGCAGGCGACTGTTCGTTTAAAGAATTTGTTGTATCCAAAAGAATAATTTTCTCGGCCACTAAAAAACTCCCTTGCGGGAGTTTTTGAATCCTTATTTTCGTTTCTTTTTAACTGTTTTCTTGGCTGTCTTTTTTACAGCTTTGCGTGCAGTGCTGGTACTTAAGACTTTCTTCGTGATTTTCTTAACTGCTTTTGGGGCAGCACGCTTTACAGTTTTTGAAGCAGACTGTAGCTCTGCACTAATATGATCCCAATTAGATTTTAGTTCTTTTGCTACAGCAGCTAGTTCAACAGTGCTTACATTCTTCAAGCCTTTGTAATTCTTAGCAGCTCCGTCGATTACTTTATGGTAACTTGCCTTAGTTAACTTACCAGCCTTGCCGAGTTCGCTGACAATTTCATCTTGCATATTATTAACCCATTTGCCGAGTTTCTTGCGATTCTTGGCATTTTTACCAGTTAGCATGTAAACTCCGGCAGCAGCGGCTGCTACTGCGGCAATTCCACCACCAATTGCTAAAGCTTTCTTTTGTGTCTTTTTCATTGTTGTATAAATTAATTATTTATTAAATTATTTTTTGCTACGATTTTTAACTTTACGGCTGGCTAAACCTTTAGCGAATGATGCTAGCGCCCCGATGCTGAAACCACGAGCCTTTAGATTACTACGTAGATCAGATAAGTCTTCGGACACCAATTCAGTTGCGCGTTGGGCAGTGCGAGCTACATTTTTTATAGTACGCACAAAGACAATCAAATACAGCAATCCAATCGCAAGCATTACCGTAATTATTATTACGGCTGTGCCGGTAATAATGAAGAAAATGTCTACTAAAGATAAATCAGTCATGAAAGTAGTATATCATAAAGTACATTATGAATATCTGAAATTTTGGTGTTGATATCTAATGCTTTCAGTTTCCGCGATACTTTTCAATAATACTCAGTAAAGTTTTTTCGTATTGTTTGCGAATATCTTCGTCATAGCCGAGCTCTATAATCTCGTCATTGCTGTCGGTTGCTGAATTAGTCCAGTTGTAAGATCCAGAGAGAAAGGCTTTGTCTGTGACCAATGTTTTGAGGTGCATGATGTAGCCATGGTCATTGAACACAATTTCAATACCAGCATTTTGAAGTTCTTTAATGATCTTTGTTTGCGCTTCAAGGGTTTCCGATTGTTTTTTGTCCACAATTCCACGGACATCTAAGCCCCGATACTTCGCTGCGAGTAGGGCATCGCGAATGTCATCGCGCGTGAAAGTATAAATGCCAAAATAAACGAACTTATCAGCATCTTGAATAGTTCGAGTTACGTAAATGTTCGCCTGTTCGTCGTGGTTGTAAAATACTCTTACTTCTCGCTGCGCTTGTGGTTTGTAATGATAGGTATAGTAAAATTGCCCACAAGTTGCTAGAAGTAGGATAATAACTAACAGATAAATCGCGTCGCGGCGGAACTTTGGTTTATGATCTTTATTTATTTCGGGATACATGGATAAATCGAGCATATTGTGATTATGCACGCTCGTTATTCAAGTTTAGATAAAGTTTTTCTAAACTGTGTGACGTAGAAGCTATAGCACCTAGCGGTCAGTATTGCTACGTGCTTCGCGTTTGGTGTCGCGTTGTTTTATGTACTCGCGCTTATCTGTTTTCTTGCGACCACGGCCAACCCCTAATTTTAGTTTTATTAGCCCTCGGTTTGCCACGTACATTTCTAGGGGAACAACGACCAAGCCTTTTTCTTTTCCGATTAACTGATTAAGTTCAGATTTATTTAGCAGTAGCTTACGAGACTGGGTTGGTTCATAGTTTTCTTTAGGAGCATATTTATAGGCGCCAATATGCGCACCAACCAAGCTAGCCCCACGAGCACTAACTTTTACATAACTGCCGGTTAAAGAAACATTGCCAGATTTGGCAGACTTTACCTCGTGTCCTTCCAATATTAAGCCGGCATCAAAGGTGTCTCTGATGTCAAAATCAAATTTAGCCCGTTTGTTTATAGCCAATGCTTTCATATCTGTATTTTAGCAGGCTTTCTGAATCAAAAAAAATCACCCGGTCTTCTACTTGAATACTGTAGAAGAACCGGGCTGAGGGTTTTGGCGGTTATGAGAGCGCCAATATTTTCTGCTTTACTCGGCGCAGAGAACCGGCTAGGTTGTTGTCGGTAAACTCTTGGTCTTTCTTGGAAACCAAGAGCCTTTGCGGCAGTGGGAATATGTCGTAGCCATAGAACGAACGGCGGAGATCGCGGTAGTTAGAATCGTGATCCATTCGCCTACGGCCAATACCACCGGACATGGGGTGTCGCTGGCGGGCAGCTGCCATGTTCATTAGTTGGCTGAAGCCAACCATGCGCATGGTATCTACGTTACCGAGGTGGCCGCGTGACCAGTCGTGCCAAAGGCGCTTTGTCATGTTGCGGACGCTGTAGAATTTTTCGTAAGCGCCGAACTGAAGCCCTAAAAGCTGCTGGTGGGAAAGGTTGGGGTGTTGCCAAACTGGGCCTGTGCAATCGAATCGGTCCAGATTCCGCTCTGTTATGAGGCCGTCTCGGAGGAAGTCCCCATACTGCTCAGTCCCTGGGATCGGGGTGAGGATATAGAACCAGGCCATGCCCGGTGCCATTTCCGTAAGTATGTTAACGTGTTCGTTAACGCTTTGCTCGGTATCGTTGGGGAACCCAATGATATTCGAGAACGTCGCTATGATCCCATTTTGTCGACACGAGTCGATGATCTTTCCGTACTTGTCAGGGTTGTTTTGGGTTTTGCGTGCTTCCACAAGGGTAGCACGGTCAAAACTTTCCACTCCGACAAATATGAAAGCACACTTGGCCCTGCCGAGAAGTTCAATGAGCGGCTCCTGATCTGCGATTTGGACATCGCATTGGACAAAGAACGGGATGTTGATCTTCTCATCGATCATTGCCTGCAGCAAGTCTGTAGCTAGCTCAAACTTGTTGAAGTTGTCAGATCCGAATACGATCAGCTTCGCACCCGCTTGTTTGGCCAACCGTAGTCCAGCCATAGTTTCCTCAACCGTTTGGTTACGAACGACGTGCCCGGCGATTTGGATCACCGAGCAATAATTACATTTGAACGGGCATCCCCGGGAGGGGTAAGATCCGTACATTGCAATTAGGTTGCGGTTCAGAATGTGAGGCGGTGGTGGTTTGACGACCACGGGCTCAAGTTCGTATTGCCAGCGTTGTTCGGCACCATAAACATCTTGGAGTTGGCCACAGCTAGCATCGAAAAGAATCTGATGCCACATGAGTTCAGCCTCACCGAGAGCGAAGCTAACGCCTTTACCCTGGAGCATTGTAGTGTCGCAGGTAATAGGGTGCGGACCGCCGATCACGGCCATTGCTCCGCGTTTGACTGCGAGCGCAGCAAGGTCGGCAGCACGGTGGAACTGATGACTCTGGACGCCAGCAAAAGCAATTAGCCGGTTGGTGTCCTTGTCATTGGGTTTTTGTAGCAGATTTAGGTAGCGGAGGTCGGGGTTGGTGTACTCATCGATCGTTTGCGTAACGATAGTCGTCTCGCCAACTGTCTGGGGCGTTAAGCTGTCCAGAAAGTAGGGCGTCATATTGGGCAAGAATGCCCGCCAATAATTCTCAGTATAACCATTCGGCAAATACTTGCTCGGCTTAATGATTACCACTTCTAATAGTTTGCTAGGACTCATTCAAAATCTCCTCCTGTCGGTCTGATTGAAATAAGTTTATATTTAAAAGCAGTAACTGTAAACCCCAAAATATGGTATAATTACGCTAATGAAAGCGTATATTTCCGAATTAGTTAGTCAGGCAATTCATACAATTAGCCCCCAAGAAGCCGGTACTGTTCTCGGTTCCGGTGTTTTTGATGTGTCGTACCCAAAACCTGGATTTGGCGATTACGCGACCAATGCTGCAATGGTATTGTTCAAAAAATTTAATAACGCTCCAGCAAGTAATCCAGCAGAGTTTGCAAAAAATTTAGCTGCGGAAATTGTAAAGCTTGATCATAAAAACACCTTTTCAAAAGTAGAATCCGCGGGTGGGTTCATTAACTTCACTTTGTCACCTGAAGAGTTGGCTCATATAGTCGACAATTTAAGAACAGAAATTAATATTGAGCAAATAGGCAGTGGTAAAAAAGTGGTGTTCGAATACTCGAGTCCTAACACAAACAAACCACTCCATATTGGTCATACAAGAAATGATGTTTACGGTAAGGCCTGTATTAATTTATTGAAGGCAACCGGAAACGAAGTAATTAGCTGCGAGATTATAAACGACCGTGGCATTCACATTATGAAAAGTGTGTTGATGTATTTGAAATACGGTCAAGAAAAAAAGCCTCAGGACGAGGGGTTAAAATCCGATCATTTTGTAGGCAAGTTCTACACCATGTTTGGTGTTAAAGCAGCAGAAAGCGAACAGGCTGAAACGGAATTAATGGAAGAAGCGCAAGAGCTTTTGCGCAAGTGGGAAGCTGGAGACGAAGAGGTACGCAAAGTTTGGCAGCAAATGAATCAGTGGTTCTATACCGGCGTGCAAGAAACTTACGAAAAAGAGGGTAGTACTTTTGATGAATTAGATTATGAAAGTGAGATTTACGACAAAGGCCGCGAGTTGGTCTTGTCTGGCGTAGAAAAAGGCGTGTTCCAAAAGGAAGAAGACGGCAGTATTAGCGTAGATTTAGAAACAGACAATCTTGGTAAAAAATATTTGCTCCGTAAGGACGGTACCACTCTATATATAACTCAAGATATGTATCTCTGGGACGTGCGTAACAAGCGGCACAATCCTGATTGGGCGATTGTTACTACTTCAGCAGAACAGAGCTATCATTTTGCTGTACTTAATAAAGTATTTCAGTTACTTGGATATTCATGGGCTTCTCAGTTTAAGCACCTACCTTATGAACATGTATACTTGGGTGACAGCAAAATGTCATCTCGGGCTGGTAATTCAGTCTCGGCGGACGAGTTAGTGGAGAATGTGAAAGAGAAAGTGCGCCAGACTATGAGCGCCCTGGAAAAGTTTAAAGGTTCAGTTGAAGATGATGCTTTGGTTGAAAAAATCGCTTTTGGTGCAATTAAGTATGGCTATTTACACTATGAACCGCAGACTCGAATTTACTTCGATGTTGATGAAACAATTTCTTTGCAGGGCAACACTGGACCATATATTCAATATGCTCATGCCCGCATAAACAGCATCATTCAAAAAACTCCAGTTACTCCAGTAAGTCCGAAGGGTTTAGATAAACCAGAAGAAATTATGTTAATGCGTCAGTTAAATAAATATACTGAAACCGTTGTAAATGCTGGGCGGGAATTCAAACCAAATTTGTTGTGTACTTACTTGTTTGAACTGGCTAGTAGTGTAAACACTTTCTATGCTGCTGTCCCAGTTAATCAAGAGGAAGATAGTAATTTAAAAGCGCAGCGCGTGGGATTGTTGTCAGCTGCCGCAAACGTGTTGGCTCATGGCCTTAATTTGCTTGGCATTGAAGCCCCTGAGGAAATGTAGTATCCTTACTAAATCATTATAACTTTACAATTAATATGTCTGATATACATATGCAAAACAATCTATCACAAGACAAGGCGCAGTCTGCGCCGCAAAGCACAGGGCCGAACTTCAATGAACTGGAGTTGGGGATTTTAGAATTTTGGAAGCAGAATGAGATTTTTGAAAAATCCTTAGAGCAAACTAAGGACGGTGAAAGTTATGTGTTTTATGATGGCCCACCGTTTGCTACCGGCACACCTCACTTCGGAAGCATCTTACCAACTGTAATTAAAGACGCGATTCCTCGTTACCAAACAATGAGGGGTCGTTACGTGCGTCGTCGATGGGGGTGGGATTGTCATGGTTTGCCGATTGAAGCACTAGTTGAACAAAAACTTGGCATCTCTGGTAAAAAACAAATTGAAGAACTGGGTGTAGAAAAATTTAACCAAGCTTGTCGGGAAAATGTTTTGTTATATGTAAAAGAGTGGAAAGACGTTGTAGAACGGATTGCGCGGTGGGTGGAATTCGACAATTCTTACAAAACCATGGATACGACTTTCCAGGAAAGTGTCTGGTGGGGAGTAAAACAGATTTGGGATAAAGGTTTAATTTACGAAGATAACAAAGTATTGATGTACTGCAGCCGCTGCGAAACACCAGTGAGTAATTTTGAGGTGGCTATGGATAATAGCTATAAAGACGTTACAGAAAATTCTGTATTTGCTAAATTCAAGTTGTTGCCCAAGCAGCGTGTTGTAGATTTTATAACCGATGACAACACTTACGCACTAGCTTGGACCACTACTCCTTGGACATTACCAGGTAACACTGCTTTAAATATCGGCCCAGATATTACTTATGTAGTCATTGAACAGGGTGGCGCCCACTATATATTAGCTAAAGATCGTTTGGAAATTTTGGACACACGACCGGTTGATGAAGGTGGTCATGGTCCGTATGAAATTAAACTTGAAGCCAACGCTCGTTCCCTCGAAGGGCTGAATTATGAGCCGCTTTACTCTGGTGTCATCAATAATCCTAATAACACAGCGCATAAAATATATATTGAAGATTATGTTACTGTCGAAGATGGTAGTGGCGTAGTACATAATGCGGCGATGTATGGAGAAGTTGACTATGAAGCTGCCAAGCAGCGCGGGCTGCCACGCGAGCAAATGCTAGACCAAAAAGGTGAGTTTATGGATAACGCGCCAGCAAGTCTACGTGGCAAATTCTTTAAACAAGCTGATAAAATCGTACTGACTGAGCTAGAAGAAAAAGGGTTGGTGTACAAAGTGCTGCCGTTTACGCACAGCTATCCACATTGTTGGCGCTGTGGTACCCCGTTGTATTACTCAGCACTACCAGCGTGGTTTATTAATATTCAAAAAATAAAACCGCAGTTGTTGGAAAACAACGAAACAGTAAATTGGTACCCAGAGCATTTAAAGCATGGCCGATTCCAGAAGGGAATTGAGAGCGCGCCAGATTGGAATATTACTAGAAATCGTTACTGGGCAACAGCTTTGCCGTTTTGGAAGTGCGATTCAACTGATTGTGACAACGTGGTTTGTCTCGGGTCAATTGCTGAGTTGAAAGAAAAAGCTGTTAACTTCGATGAAGTCTATCCTAATTTTGACCCAGATAACTTAGAAGCGCTCGACCTACACAAGCCATACATAGATAAAGTTTTGTTAAAGTGTGAAAAGTGCGCCGGAACAGGTAAAGAAAGCACCATGACTCGTATTCCGGAAGTAATTGATTGTTGGGTAGAGTCTGGCTCAATGCCGTTCGCTGAACTTCACTCGCCGTTTGAAAACCAAGATTTGTTCCAACAACGGTTTCCATCAGATTTTGTAGTGGAATATATTCCGCAAACACGGGCTTGGTTTTACGTTATGCACGTTATCTCTACTTTGCTATTTGGTAAAGCGCCGTTTAATAATGTCATGACTACAGGTACAATTTTAGCCGAAGACGGTAGTAAGATGTCGAAGTCCAAGAAGAACTATGCTGACCCAATGGAAACAATTGCCCAGTATGGTGCTGACTCATTGCGGTTTTATTTATTGACTAGCCCAGTCATTAATGGTGAAGATTTGAATTTTTCAGAAAAAGGTGTAAACGAAATCAGTCGCAAGCTTTCCATGATACTCTGGAATGTGCGTAGTTTTTACCGAATGTATGCTAAGGGTGTGGTTGCTGAAGAAGCTGCCAATGGGGTGGCGCCAAAAGCTGAGCATGTACTGGACCAGTGGGTATTGTCGCGCCTTGCTGCCACGCACAAAAATGTAACTGAAAATTTGGATAAATATAACACCCCAGCTGCTGGCCGAGCAATTCAAGATTTTGTTACTGAACTTTCTACGTGGTACACTCGCCGCAGTCGTGATCGAATTAAAGAAGGGGGCGAAGGAGCCCAGCAAGCGTTGGCCACACTCGGTTATGTGCTTGTAGAACTATCAAAATTGATGGCACCATTTATGCCTTTTCTAGCCGAAGAAATTTACAAAGACCTGACTGGTAAACTCTCGGTTCACCTAGCTAAGTGGTCTGAAGTGAAAGAAAACAATGTAAGTTTAGAAGCTGCTATGGGGCAACTACAATCTTTTGTCGAAATGGCGTTGCGCATACGCAAGGAAAATAACCTGAAGGTTCGTCAGCCTTTGGCTGAGTTGCGGTATGTTGCGAGTGAACCACTTGACTCTGCTATGGAACAAATTTTGGCCGATGAGCTTAATGTTAAAAAAGTTACTCATGTTAGCGAAATAATGTCTCGCAATGGTTGGGTTTCAATTAACGATGCTGTTGCGCTAGATTTAGTACCAACCCCAGAATTAGTTAAAGAAGGTATGGCACGTGAGTTGGAACGTCAGGTACAGGAATTACGAAAAAAGAGTGGTTTGCAAATTGGTGAATTAGTGGATTTGTATTACACTACCCAAGATGAAGATTTAGCAGAAATAGCTACAACCCTTCTAGACCGCAAAAAGACGTTTATTAATCAGGTGAAAACTAGTCTGGAAGTAGAAGCAGATTTTGAAACTCAGGCGACCGTAGAAAACAAGCCAATCTGGCTGGGCTTAGTGCGTATTTAGGAGATTCAGTTATCCCCAATTATTAACCTTTGTAAGTGTAAAATAGTGTAATATATAGATAGGTACTTAATATAAAAAAATAATGGATACAAAATCTATTACTCAACATGTCATGTTTTGGCTGTTGATTGCATTTATAGCTGGTTTTGGTTTTAATGAAGTTTTAACTCGAACAGGAGTTAATCCACTTCGCTCATCAGCTTTTGCGCCATCAGATACTACAATATTTTGCGGGCCTGGTGGAAATGCTCAGGCAATGGGGTATAGTTGTTCTGGCTTCAATGGTTTCCAGCGCGTTATAGTTCCTGGTAATCAATCGACCATAGAAACAGGGCCATACTTCGGCAATGATTATATTCCGGTCATGAGAGATAGGGACGGTAACCCTCTTCCGTAATTATTATCAAAAACCTCCCGCCATGGGAGGTTTTTTGAATGTAAGCTAATAATTTTGGTATAATATAGGTAATTAAAATATCCCTCAAATGCTAGTAAAAGACCTAATGAGCACCAAGGTAATCTCGGTGACTCCTGAAACAAAAGTCAGTGAAGTAGCTCAAATTATTCATAAAAATCACTTTACCGGTGTTCCGGTAGTTAATAAAGATGGGCGAGTAGTTGGGACTATTTCCGAACGTGATTTTATTACCGCTGATTCCGGCTTGTACCTACCAACTTACATTAACCTACTATCTAACATCGATTATGTTCAAGGTGCAAAAAAGGAATTACCTCATGTAGTAGAGCAGATTGTTAATTCCACTGCTAAGGATATAATGAACACCAGTGTTCCGTTCGCAACTCCAGAAACCCCACTGGAAAAATTAGCAGGAATGTTTGCCAGGGAGCGCGTTAATCCAATTCCTGTAGTAGATAGCGGTAATAAACTCGTGGGGATTATTTCCCGTAGTGACCTTATTAAATTTTTCACTCCAGCAGAAATTAAAGCTTCTTACAAACCAGAAGAGCGCACTGGTACTCCGCGCGCGATTGACCAGCAAGTAGATTTTACCAGCTCCCATTTTACTTCGAAGTTTGCTTACGTTGCCAAAGCTCGGGCTAATATTTGGCTAACAGCAATTATTGTTCTGTTTATAATCGGCTTTGTAGGCGGCATTATTTACGTGGCAGACCCGCGCATATTCAGTGGCAAGGAAGAAGCTAATACCGACCAATTGTACCGAAGTCTTCCGGTAGTTCCACCGCCATCTTTTACACCTAGTCAACAAATTCAACAATTCGAAACTCCTTAATTAATTCTGTTAATGTCTAGAGAAAGAGCTGTCGATACTTTCATATTAAAACGAACTGATTACGGTGAAGCGGATCAGATCGTTACTTTATTTTCTAAGGAAGAAGGCAAGGTTAGAGCTTTGGTTAAAGCAGCTAAGTTGCCAACGAGTAAACTACAGCCCTTATTGCAGCCGCTTTTCGAGACCCGGGTAACTTTGTCTGGATCTAAAGAAAATACTAATCTCGCTAAGGTTATTAATGTCCAGCTTATTCAAGCTTATGGCGGGATTTTAGAAAGCGAGATGAAGTTGTCGGCTTGGTATATAGTTTCTGAATTACTAATTCGTGCCCTACCTGACCACGCTCCCAATGAGTCATTGTTTTTTGAGTTAGAGCAGTACGCTAGTTTCCTCCATGAAACCACTTCTAATGCGGAACAAATTAAACAAAGCGTAATGCAGTTCCAGATTAAAGCATTGGCCACTCTTGGTATGGGCGTTAGAGATTTTTCTACTAGCTCAGGACCACTGTCTGCGCGTGACAACTTATGGTTCAGTCTTGACCGCGGTGGTTTCGTAGATGAAAACTCAGTCGACGCTATTCCTATCCAGTGGGAAGTGTTCCAATCTTTCCGGGTGTTATCTGAGCAATCTTACGACCGCGGCGTAGCTGTTCAAACTAGCAATCTCGGCTTATTACCTAGCCTTATTAATAGGTTTGTTACGCATCAGTTGGAGCGAGAGATTAAGTCTCATCAGCTACTTGCTAATGCTTAATGATATAATATCTATATAAAAATATGGCTGCATTTAAACCACAACCAGTTCCAGATCCTTTGCCACAGCCGCCAGTAAGAGGCGCTAGGTCTGTATCATTCGATATCCCGCCTAGTGAAGAGTCTTTTGGTACTCCGCCAGGGCGTTTTAAACAGTTTTATCAGAATAACAAATGGTATGTATGGGCAATTGTGCTAGGTGTGTTAATAATTAGCACCTTGGCGTTTTTTGCATTCCGCGACCAAGAAGCTGAGCCAACTAAAAATGCTAATGTGGTTGTAGCGATAGATGCTCCAGATACCGCGCCGTCGGGTGGGGAAATGATTTACAAAGTGCAAATTAATAACGAAGATCGGTCGAACTTGGAAGAGATGAGTTTGGAGTTGGTTTATGACGATGGTATTAGTTATGTCTCAAGCGTTCCTCCTGCAGACAATAGTAGTGGGTCTCGGTTTCCAGTCCCAGATTTAGGCAATGGTGAAAACGCAGTTCTGATGATTAAAACTAATGTTTCGGGAAATATTAATGAGGACAAGCGGGTGGTGGCTCGGCTGCACTATAAGTTTAGTAACTTTAACTCTGAATTCACCGAAGAGACTTCACACACTGTCCGTCTAGTTGCTGCAGACATTGTTCTCGACATGACTGGTCCACAACAAGCCAATAACGTGCAGTCAGCTAATTATGATATTTATTACCGCAATGATTCTGACAAGAGCGTCAATGGCGCCCGTATT
>CAZYSI010000023.1:0-11147 GCA_964650345.1 uncultured Candidatus Saccharibacteria bacterium
CATACATTTGAAGTGAGGTGAATTTTTTTGGTAGAAGTAAAACGTAAAGATAACGAATCATTCGATAACCTGCTCCGCCGTTTTAATCGCAAGATCCAACAGAGCGGTGTTTTAATTCGCGCCCGCAAGACTCGCTTTTTTGCACCAGCGAAGTCTCGCAACTTGCAACGTAGCGCTGCTCAGCGCCGGGCTGAAATGCGCGTAGTCCGCGAGGAAGCTAAACGCTTAGGCAAACCAGTAAAGCCATCCCGTGGTCGTCGCTAAGCTTCCATTAGTCTCACAACTTTTCAATTAAACAAAAATCATGGTTAATCTTTCAGAAGTCGAAGCTGCATTACAGACTGCTGTAAAGGCTCGTGACCAAATTGCTGCAGATACTTTACGAGCTTTAAAAACTCGAATTCAAAACGAACAAATTGCCAAAGGTTCAGAACTTACTGAGGCTGACATTTTGAATTTGGTTCAGTCCGAAGCCAAGCGTCGCAAAGAAGCAGCGACTGCTTTTCGTGATGGTGGGCGAGTAGAGGCGGCAGACAAGGAAGAAGCTGAGCTTAAAGTTTTGGCCGCATTTTTGCCAGCCCAGGTTTCTGATGAAGAAATTGTTAAGGTAATTGATGAAAAGATTTCCGCACAAAATTGGACAGCAGCAGACTTTGGCCAAGCTATGGGACAATTAAAGACTCACTTTGGCAATACTGCCGATGGAGCCGTTATTGCTAAACTCTTAAAAGAAAAATTGAACTAGCTAAAAGAACGAAAACAAACAATGCCTAAAGAACAATATATAGTCGGCCTCGATGTCGGTACCCAAACTATTCGCGTTGTACAAGGGAAGCTGGAAGAAACCGGCCCGATTAACATTATTGGCGCAGCTAGTGTGCCAGCAAATGGTTTGCGCAAAGGCGTTATTGTTGATATTGATGAAGCTGTATCGTCAATTTCTGCTGTACTCGAACGAGTGGAGCGAATGACCGGTGTGCCTGTAACTCACGCCAATGTTTCTGTTGGTGGTAATCATATTTCTTGCATGGACAGCAAAGGTGTAATTGCTGTGTCTCGCGCAGATGGAGAAATTTCTGAGAATGATGTTATTCGGGTAATCGATGCGTCGCAAGCAGTATCTATTCCACCGAATCGCGAAGTTATTCATGTCATTCCAAAAACTTTTACACTCGATGGTCAAGCTGGAATTAAAGATCCTATTGGCATGACTGGTATTCGTCTAGAAGTTGAAACTATTATTATTCATGGCGCATTACCGTTTTTGAAAAACCTTAATAAAGCTATAACCCAAGCTGGCTTAGAAGTCGATCAGTTGGTGCTGTCTCCATTAGCAGCCGCACAATCTGTCTTAAATAAGCGACAAAAAGAGCTCGGAGTAGCACTTATTGACCTCGGTGCTGGTACCACCAGTTTAGCTGTGTTTGAGGAGAATAATTTAATTCACACCGCGATTGTCCCAATTGGTAGTATGCACATTACCAATGACATTGCGATTGGGCTTCGTTGTACTATAGACACAGCAGAAAAAGTAAAAACTTTGTACGGTAAAGCTTCCCCTGCATTAGTAGATAAGTTAGCGGAAGTCGATATGTCTAAAATTGACCCTGAAGAAGAATCGAGAATTTCGCAGCAGCTCGTTGCGGAAATTATTGAAGCTCGTTTAGAAGAAATTTTTGACAGACTGACTGCTGAGTTAAAAAGAATTGACCGAGATGGCAAGCTGCCTGCAGGAATTGTTCTAACCGGAGCGGGCGCTGCCATGCCTGGCATTGTGGAGTTCGCAAAGCACTATTTAAGACTACCTGTTAGTATTGGCGTGCCAAGCGAAACTGACACGATTATTGATCAAGTCGTTGATCCATCGTTTGCCACAGTAGTTGGGTTGTCTTTGTGGGGCAGTACTTTCTCTGGACCGAGCTTCGGGGGCTTTGATTTTACCAAACCGATTAAGGGTTTGTTGGAAAACCAGAATGTGGTAAAATTGAAGAAATGGTTCAAAGCCATTATGCCTTAGGCAATTTGCCCAGGCAGCTCTAAACCAAAAAATAAAACGCAAAACAACAATTGAAGCAGACCCCCTCTATTTGAGTTGTTATTTTGCGTTTTTTTCTTTAATATAAGAAAAGCATGAAAAAATCTATGGAAGTTAAACCTAAAATCGAAACATTTGCCCGAATTAAAGTAATGGGTATTGGTGGATCTGGTACCACAGCTGTTAACCGTATGACTGAGTTAGGCATTCGCGGGGTGGAATTCATTTCGGTTAATACCGATGCCCAAGCCCTGCACAATAACCAGGCCGATAAAAAAGTTCATATCGGTAAGTCGATAACCAAAGGTCTAGGTTCAGGAATGAACCCGGAACTTGGTCGTCAAGCTGCGGAAGAGTCTCAAGAAGAAATCGAAGAAGTTATCTCCAACGCTGACATGGTATTTATTACCTGTGGTCTAGGTGGTGGCACTGGCACAGGGGCTGCGCCGATTGTCGCTGAACTTGCTAAGAATCGAGATATCTTAACTATCGCTGTTGTAACGAAGCCATTTACTTTTGAAGGCAGTAAGCGTAAGGAAATTGCTGAAGCTGGGTATGAAAATTTGAAAGACAAAGTCGATGCGATTATTTCTATCCAAAACGATCGTATTCTGCAGATTATCGACAAGAAGACTTCTTTAATAGATGCCTTCACTACTGTAGATGAAGTTTTGCGTCAGGGTATTGCCGGTATTTCAGATTTAATTACTACTCATGGTGTGGTTAATGCTGACTTTGCTGACATCCGCACTATTATGCAAGACGCAGGAACCGCGATGATGGGTATTGGTCAGGCTAGCGGTGAAAACCGCGCTGAGCTTGCTGCTAAAGCAGCTGTGAACTCGCCATTACTAGATATGACCATAGATGGCGCTCAAGGTGTATTGTTCAATATTACTGGTGGGCCAGACTTAGGCATGTTCGAAATTGATGAAGCTGCCAAGTTAATTACCAAGAATGTAGATCCAGATGCACGCGTGAAGTTCGGTACGGTTATTGATGAAAGCATGGGTGACCAGATCCGTATTACTGTTATTGCCACAGGGTTTGATGAAAATAATCGCCGACCAAGTTCTATTAACTTCGCACCAATTTCTAATGAAGAACCATTCGTAAAGCCAGCAGCTCCTGTTGCGCCTGTAGCACCAGCTCCAGTGGAAGCTCCAGAACCAACGCGTCCGGAAATCCGCAAACCATTGTTTAGTCCGAAACCGGTAGATCCAGTACCAATGCAACAAACTGAAGAGCCAGAGGAAGACGAGTTGGATATCCCAGCGTTCATTAGAAAAAAAATGAAGTAGCTTAAAAATTATGCAAATAAAAAATCGGGTCAAACTTCGACCCGTTTTTTGTTGCCCCTTAATACGTTTGGTTAGTGTTAGATGAACCCGCGGCTCAATGCCCAGCTAAAGAGAAGTATAGCTATGACAATGATGACGCGGCCCGTTACTATAGACGGCGTCAATCGACTTTTCACTAGAGACCTCCTCAGAGTAATGAGATTGTAAATAGAGGCTTGGGGTTTAAGGCGACAAGTCTCATCGCAAGTATATTCTTAGCCGATAAAATAGTCAATAAGTTATTAGACAAACCTGAAAAACTATGCTATAATATATATAACAGTTACGAATTTGAAACAAAAACACAATAAATGTCAGAAGACTCCTATCTTCCATATGAAAAAGATCATGAGCAAATGATCCTTCGGGATTATTTAGCTGTTGACCGTACGATCATGACCAATGAGACATCTTTCATGTCTTATGTCCGCACCGCACTGACTTTAATTGCTACTGGTGCGGCCATGATTAAATTTTTCACCGAGCCAACCATGCAAGCTTTAGGTTGGGGATTTATTGTCGTTGGTGGTTGGTTGGCAATTCATGGCTACCAGCGTTACCGCCAAGTTGATGAAATTATGCACCGAGTTAAAGGTGAGACAGTGCACCGCGCTAAGCGGTTGAAGAAGTCCAAAATTGGTGACACGCTTAAATTTATTTTAGGGAAGAGATAGAGTAATAAATAATTATGTTTTGCAGTAGCCGGGTATGCCCGGCTTTTAGTTTGACCAAAAATTTTACTAAATCTACTATTAATGTAGATAGACTCAGTCCCCAAGGAGGTCCTAAGATGTCAGGCTTAAATATTGACCCCGTTGGTATGTATCATATTATGGTAGGAGATGACCCTGCTATGATTATGCGCTTGGATAATGCTCAAGGAGAGTCTACGCTCTGCGTGACTTTTTGCAGAGTTGGCGGTCGCTCCTTCCTTAGACAATGCGTGCAAGATGGTATTTTCAAAAGAGTTGATTTCGAGAGTTTTGAAAAAACTTGGGAATTTTTTAACTTCCCAGATTTCCACAAGGAGGAAGAAACAGTCATCGATGGTCATGCCGCGGAATTACTTTGTCTTTACTTGGAAGAGTATACCGAGCTGGTAAATTCGGATTATAACCTCCAGGAGGTTTACGATCTGTTTTTACTAGAAAGATACAGTAATTACTTCGTTCCTTTCCGGTTTAAAGAGTGTGCGGATGAATACGCCCCTAAAGATATCTCCGCCTTAATGGTCGACCCAGACACAGCTACGGTAAAGTACTTTTTCGACAAGCGAGATGCAATGTCACTGACAGAGCTGTCTAAAGACAGGGGTAATAAAAAACGGACACGAAAAGTCGTTCTCCACAGCTCGTTGCCGTATCAATCGGTTGAACCGGTACGGACCTATACCGGTCTCACTGGCCAGTTGATCGCTTATCTGTTTTGGATAGATTGCGAGTTTGGCTAATTGGCTCAGTTAGTCAAAACGATTTTGGAAGCTTCGGCTTCCTTTTTCTTTTATTTATTTAAATTGCTATAATGAAGCCATGTCAGATTCGAATAACATTATCGAACCGCGCTTGTTGAAGGGTTTTAGGGACTATGGTCCGCTTGAGCAGTTAACCCGCCAGCAAGTGTTTTCTAAAATCCAAACTGTGTTTGAACGGTTTGGCTTTTTGCCGTTGTCTACGCCAGTGCTTGAATACAAAGAAATTTTGATGGGTAAGTATGGTGACGATGAGAAGCTGGTTTACACTTTTAAGGATAACGGCGATCGTGACGTAGCAATGCGTTATGACTTAACCGTACCACTGGCGCGGTATGTAGCCCAGAACCAAGGTCAGTTAACTTTTCCTTTTAAGCGGTACCAAATTCAACCAGTGTGGCGTGCAGACAACCCCCAGAAAGGCAGGCTGCGTGAATTCTACCAGTGCGATGTCGATGCAGTTGGAACAAGTTCTCCAATAGCAGATGCGGAAGCTGTCGCAGCTTTAGCACAGTGCTATGAGTTAATAGGGATTGCAGATTATGAAATCAGGATTAATGATCGTCGATTATTTGCGGTGTTCAAATTACTCGCTGATCAAAGCGAAGAACAGACCACACAAATTATTCGTAGCATAGACAAGGTACGGAAAATTGAAAGCAAAGGAGTAATTGAAGAATTAAAAACTAAGGGAATTAATAGCGATGGACTAGCTGTAGTTGAGAAATGGCTTGCGTTGCCTGAAGGCAATGAAGCTTGTGAAGAGATTATATCCATCGCCCCAGGACTGACAGGGGTCGTTAACGATCTAAGAAAGCTAATTGGATTAATTGTTCAACAGGGTGTTAGTGAAGACAAGATCTTAGTCGACCCCTGGCTAGCCCGAGGAGCAGATTATTATACTGGAACAATCATTGAAGTATTTTGGAAAAGTCAGATGCAATTAGGTAGTATTGGCGGCGGCGGTCGTTATGATGGTTTGGTAGACCAATTTTCTAACCAAACTTTACCAGCCGTAGGAGCAAGCATTGGTATTGATAGGTTCTTTGAAACTGCTTATGAAATTGGAGTATTTAAAGCCGAATTTTCGATCAAAGCGCTTATAGTCAATCTTGATGAAAATTTGCTCGACACTTACACCGGATTGGCTGCAGACCTTCGCGCGCAGGGGATGAATGTAGAATTGTATTACGAAACCGCTAAACTTGATAAGCAATTTAAATACGCAGAGAGTAAAAATATTCCTTACGCAATTATCATTGGCGAGGAAGAGGCAAAAGCTGGCAAAGCGCAGCTGAAGAATTTGCAAACTCGCGACCAGGTTGAGCTGGAGCAATCAGAACTTTATAAAAACTTGAACTAGATTTTAACACCAAGCAGATACTATTAAGGCATGTTGCCTAAATATGTATCTGTTTTTTTAATTTGTTTTATTATAGGAGTTGTAGTTGGTTCATTGTATTTTCTGCCGCCAAACTGGATTTTGGTTGGCGGAGTAAGTGGTGGGGTTTTGTCTGGGTTAATTTCTTTGCTTGCGCGTCAGTTTGGTTTGGCGATTTTGTGTATGGTATTGGGAGTAATATTCGGACTTTGGTATGTGAATCGATCGTTTAGTTCAAATGAATATAGCGAGTACTTAAATAAATATATAGAAACGGAAGGTGTAATTGTAACAGACCCAGTTATGCAAGATCGTAACCAACAAATTACTTTACTTCCGAATGGTTTTTCTCAGTATGTTCGCGCTCAAGTTTACTCGCCAATTCCTGATGCGCAAAAAGGTGACCGAGTTTGGATTCGCGGCCAATTAGAGTTACCGGAAAATTTTAGTGATTTTGACTATATTGGCTACTTGCAGCGTTGGAATGTGTACGCCGTGTTGAAGAAACCGCGCGTAATTGTACTCAAACGCGCGTCATGGAATTGGCGGACCCCTTTGTTAGGGATAAGGAAATATGTGGTGGAGCGGGCGAGAGTGTATCCGCAAAGCGAAGGTAGTTTAATAGTGGGTATGTTAATAGGCCAAAGGCAAAACATTCCACAACATGTTTCTGATGCTTTTAAAACCACTGGGCTTACACATATAGTTGCTGTGTCGGGATTTAATATGACAGTTATTGCCACTGCTTGTACAGCTTTGGTGTGGTATTTGGGTCGTCGCAATACCAACATTTTAACTTTGGTAATAGTATTCGGTTTTGTGGTTATAACTGGAGCAAGCGCAGCAGTGGTGCGCGCGGCTATTATGGCTACGCTTATGGTTTTAGCCCAACTTCTAGGCCGGCAGTACGCTAGTTTGTACTCGTTGTTAGTGGTGTCAGCGATTATGATTTTGCACAATCCACGTGTAGCAGTTTGGGATATTGGGTTTCAGTTAAGTGTAGCTGCAACGTTTGGTGTGCTTGTTGCCTTCCGAGTCAAGAATCCGGAAAAGAAAGAAACGTTTTTTAGCGAAACTATGCGTCCGACTATGGGGGCGATTGCAATTACCGCACCAGTAATCGCTTTTCATTTTCAAACGCTTAGTGTTATTGCCCCAGTGGCAAATCTGTTGGTGCTGCCATTTGTCTCGTGGATAATGTTATTTGGCGCGCTGTCCCTTCTTCCAATCATAGGGAGTGTATTTGTGTACCCAGCACAGTTAATTACCAGTTTAGTTTTATTCTTAACTCAAAAACTTGCTAAGGTTCCGTATGCGAGTGTAGATTTGCATCTACCAATTTACGTTCTAGTTTTGTATTACGTTGCTGTGTTTGTGTACATATATCACATTCATAATACAGCTTCTAAAAACGGATCATTGCAAAATTGGGCTAAAGATGCTAAGATTTAAAAAATAATTAGAGATATCCAATGAAAACCTGGCAAATATATTTACTCACCGCTGTTATAGTTGTAGGAGGAATCGGCCTGATGCTGTGGGCGAAGTCGAGAACAACAAACGAAGTGTCTAACAGCAATCAAACTGCAACTTCAGAAGCAAATCTAGAATCAACTAATTCAAATCAAAGTATGCAAGAATCAGAAGCAACTACGCCAGAAACTGGCAAGAACTTTGTTACTTTAACCTTTAAAGGTTATGGTGATGTAAAAATTGAAATGTTTACAAAGGATGCGCCAAAGACTGTAGCAAACTTTGTAGGTTTAGCAGAAAAAGGTTATTACAATAATCTTACTTTTCATCGCATGATTCCGGGATTCATGATCCAAGGCGGTGACCCGACTGGTACTGGTAGTGGAGGAGAAAGTATTTATGGCGGAAAGTTTGAAGATGAGCTAAATCCAAACACAGATAGTTACAAGAATGGTTACAAAAAAGGTGTAGTGGCTATGGCTAACGCAGGACCTGATACCAATGGTAGTCAATTCTTTATTATGTTAGCCGACTATCCGCTACCGAATGATTACACAATTTTTGGCAAGGTGGTGTCTGGTCAAGAAATTGTTGACAAGGTCGGTCTGAAAGGATCACCAAGCGGTGCCCCTCAAGAGCGGATTGTGATTGAAAAAGCTGTTGTTAGCGATAAATAATTTCTTAACAAAATTTAAAGAATTTTTAAAGAAAACATATGGATACAATCGAACGTAGTCTAGTATTATTAAAACCCGATGCCATTGAACGCGGTTTAGTGGGGGAAATCCTTCAACGTTTTGAACGCGTGGGTTTGAAGATAGTTGGTATGAAGTTAATCAAACCAACTGAGAGCCATGCTTCTCGTCATTACACAGAGGATTTGGCCATTCGACGTGGTGAACATGTTCGTAAAGCCATGATCGACATGTTAACTGCTGGAGCTGTTGTTGCTATTGTATTAGAGGGGATTGAAGCTGTTGAATTGGTTCGTAAAATGATTGGCAGCACTGAACCGAAAGCTTCCGCCCCAGGGACTATCCGCGGTGATTATGCTCATGTTTCGTTCCGGCATGTAGACGCTAGCACTAGCTCTGAGCTATATAATTTAATTCATGGTTCTGCAACTCTAGAAGAAGCCAAGTCAGAAATTGCAGTATGGTTTACCGAAGATGAATTAGTCGACCATGACCCAGTTTATACCAAGCATACGCTAACTAAGTAATAATGGATCGTAGCAAAGTTGAGGGACCAGATTTTTCTAGTTCTGAATCGAGTGCATCTGGTGAAGTGTACGATTTTGAATCGCGTGAAAAAGTTAACAGCGACGATGCACCGCTACCTCATTTCAGTCCAACTGAACGCGCCCAACTGCTTGCAGAAATAGAAGAGCACGATAGCATAGCTAATTCTTGGGGTGCGCAACTACGCAACGAGAAAAAATTACGAGAACTCCAAGTTCTAATTCCCTTGAAGCAAAAAGAGGTAGACTCTCTTCGTAAGGGTATGAATTTTGTGAACAGCACATGGCGTGAACCTAAAATTAAGAAAGCAGAAAAAGAGCTGCAAAATTTGCGAACAGAAGAGGCTAGGTATCAAGATCAGTATTCTGGGGAAAGCGGGGAGTTGCAGCGTAAGCAGGATGAACTCGCGCAGGCTATTAAACAGAAATTGGGTATATGGAAATTTTCCAGCTTGAAGCATAAAATATACGATATCCGTAAAGCTGAGTTAATGGCTCAGACAGAAGAAATCAACGAGTCAGAGATGACTGACCAACAACAAACAGAACAGAAAAAAGCAGCTTAGTAGACTGCTTTTTTGATGTTAGCAAAGTTATTTCTTCCGGAAAAAAGTTGGCAAGCCTGGCAATCTTGAGGAAATATCTTGCAGTTTTAATTCTCGTACTCGTTGGAAAACCCCTTTGTCGTTTTCGGCAATGTATTTACGGATAAGTGCACGGGCGTGGCCTGTCTTAGCAACCGCCAGCCAGTCGCGCGACGGTGTAGCAGACTTTTTGGATTTCAAAATTTCTACAATATCACCTTGGTGTAATTCATCGGTAATTTTACCCATCTTGCCATTAATTTTTGCACCCATCATTTGGTAGCCTAAATCGGTGTGTACCGAAAAGGCAAAGTCAATTACCGAGGCGCCTACTGGCAAGTCTTTAACATCGCCCTTAGGTGTTAAAACGAAAATACGGTCTTTGAAAAAATCTATTTTCAAACCTTCTAAAAATTCATCAGGGTTGTTACTCATTTCTTCCTGCCAAGCGTGAAGTTCTTTGAACCACGTAGATCCTCTTTGTAGTCTGTCTTGTTTACCCTTTTCTTCATAGAACCAATGTGCAGCAATGCCGCGCTCGGCTGTTTCGTGCATCAGATCTGTTCGAATTTGCACTTCAAAAGGACGGCCGTCAGCATCGAACAAAGTGGTATGTAAACTCTCATAGCCATTGGGTTTAGGGGTGGCAATAAAATCTTTTACCCGACCTGGCATGGGGTTAAAGTGTTTGTGAATAATCCCAAGAGCGGCATAGCAGTCCGCAGTGGACTTGGTAATAATGCGTAGCGCAATCTTGTCGTAAATTTTAGTGATATCACCATCGTAACGTTGTAGTTTTTTGTACAAAGAATAGATGCGTTTGGTGCGGCCTGTAATGTCTTGGAATTTGATTCCCTCTAACCGTAAAATTGATGCCAACTCCTTCTGCATGTCTTTTGTTCCTTTTTGGCGTTCTTCCAAGCGATCTTGTAACAGCTTCTCTGTTTCTGTGTAGCTTTTCGGATCAACGATTTTGAACGATAGATCTTCTAGTTCATCTTTCCAAGTACCAATACCAAGACGACCTGCAATAGGAGCGTACATTTCTAGAGTTTCACTGGCAATTTTTTCTTGTTTCTCTGTTTTCAGTGCGCCTATGGTACGCATGTTGTGCAGTCTGTCCGCAAGTTTAATTAACATAACGCGGATGTCCTTACTGGTAGCCATGAACATTTTGCGAAGGTTTTCAACGTAGTACTCATCTTTGCTGTTGCGTAGGCGAACCTTTCCTAATTTGGTAACACCATCAACTAAGTCAGCAATTTCATCGTTGAATTCTTGGCGCAAGTTTTCATCTGTAGTAGCAGTATCTTCCGTAATATCATGAAGAATAGTGGCGCAAATGGTAGCTGCATCAGGGAAAATTTGCCCTAAAATTATAGCTGCAGAAATTGGATGATGCACAAAATCCTCGCCAGATTTACGTCTTTGGTCTTTGTGTGCAGCCGTGGCAAAATCTAGCGCTTTTTGAATGAGCGCTTGTTCTTCTTGGCGAAATTTATGGGGAATTGATTTAAAAAAATCTGTGGCCATGTAGTTAGTATAGCAAATGTTATAATTGAATTATGCCAGAACTACCAGAAGTCCAAACCGTTGTAAACGAACTGAATAAACGTATTATTGGCC
>CAZYSI010000024.1:0-10401 GCA_964650345.1 uncultured Candidatus Saccharibacteria bacterium
CCCTTATCTAATTGACACGGAAGATAGGGAAATTGTTAAAGCCTATCTATTATATAGATAAATGTATAAAAAAACAAGGGGCAGTAAATTGTCCCTTGTGTTGTAGGCCGCATCCTTTAGCTCAACGATGCCGCCCAGTTAAAGTATCGCAGTGGCTTGCTTGGCAAATGGTTAGCAAGTACTTCCCAGAGGGAAACTGCTCGAAATTACCACTCGGCATTGTGAACTGGATTGTTCCAGGCGCAGTTTGGGTAACAGCTTTCGCTGATACAAACACACTGGAGTTGATTAGGATCAAACTTGGGATAGTGGTATCAAAAATTCCTTTGACGGTAATTTGATACGGTATTTCATACCCACCAGTTTCAGAAATCGAGATGATCATAGGCTCCTTGTATAGTTCTCGGTACCCAATCGGCATCATAGTGTTGGAGTAGTAGTTGTGAGTAGGAGTAACAATGGTTACCCAAAAGTTTAACCATGGTGTGTTGTGAAAAGAATTTAGGTTACCGTCCCACACGGGGATTATTTGTCCAAGCTGCAGTCCTTGGGGGAACTGTAGTGGTGTAAATTGATTTACAATTCCTTCAGATGACACAGTTTGTAACTCAATCCGTACAGGGCCTGGAATGTTTTTGGTCACGACAAAAACGAGTCTTTTGTGAGATGAAGAAAGTAAGCTTTCGTCTGTTACAATTAGTCCGCCATTTGTTTGGTAGGACTGGGCTGTGGTAATTGCAGTTGTGTTTAACCAAGTAGCTAACACCGCGACTATAACAATTAGTTTTTTCATAAAATCCTCCTTGTCCTTGTAGTTTACAGATTGTGTATTCAAGACCATGTAAAATTTTACTAAAGTTTTAATAAAAAAAGCCGCCCTCTATTCCTACGATGAATAGCAACTCAAGGGCGGTTTTGTTAACGATGCTGGGGTGAAATGCGCTTTTACGAGAACAGCATCTCGGATTCTTAAACAGCAAGACTCCTCCTATTTAATATGCAAGCAGTCAAAGCGCTTCTCCGCTCGGGCTAGCAAGTATAGTAGGATTATTATAAAAGAAAACCAGATAGTGTCAAAGACATATCTGGCAGGAGGATTGAGGCTCAAATAAATGAGAAAAATTACTCTGTTGTGATAGAGCCGGTCCTCCTTAATAGAAGAATCTCCAGACCGCGGCCTGCTGAAAAGCAGGGCACAACGGTTATACTTTTATAATATCAGACACAAGAAGGATTGCAAGGTTATCTTTTCTTTTGTAACTTTCTTACCTGGTTAATTTCAGTAATTCGGTCGCGGATTTTTGCAGCCAACTCGAATTCTAGATTGCGAGAGGCTAACTCCATTTGGTCAGTCAGTTCATCTATGTAATGTTTCATTCCTTCTGGAGAAAGTTTGCCGACATCAATTTCTTCCATGTCTGCACCTGGCAAGGCTTCTTTACTGCCAGCGAGCCGGGATTCAGCAATTTTTTTGATGATTCCTTCCGGGGTAATGCCATGCTTTGTATTAAATTCTTCTTGGGCTTTACGACGACGCGTGGTCTCGTCAATGGCTCGTTGCATTGAACCAGTGATTTTGTCAGCGTACATAATTACATGGCCATTAAGATGGCGTGCAGCTCGGCCCATAATCTGCATAAATGCTGTCTCGCTACGGAGAAAACCTTCTTTGTCTGCATCTAAAATTGCAACCAAAGAAACTTCTGGCAAATCTAATCCTTCGCGTAAGAGATTAATACCAATTAGAACATCATAAATACCCAAGCGCAGGTCGCGTAAGATTTCTAAGCGTTCAAAAGTTTCGACTTCGCTATGTAGGTATTGAGATTTAATTCCGGCTTCTTTAATATATTCGGACAGTTCTTCTGCCATGCGTTTGGTAAGCGTTGTTACCAGTACGCGTTCACCCCGGTTAACACGTTCAGTAATTTGTTGGAGCAAATGATCAACTTGGTTTTTGATTGGTTGGATTTCGATAGTTGGGTCAAGCAAACCAGTTGGACGGTTGATTTGTTCAACGATTACTTCTTTGCGGAGCTTTTTGTCAGCCCCTTCTTTTATAATCGCGTGTTTTTTATTTGTAACTAAATAGTTTTCCTCTAAAGATTTGCGGATTTCGTAGGGCCCGGGTGTAGCAGACACAAACACAACTTGGTTTACCTTTCGTTCGAATTCATCAAATTTTAATGGGCGATTGTCTAAAGCGCTAGGCAAACGGAAACCATAGTCAATTAAGGTGGTTTTGCGGCTACGATCACCTTCATACATGGCGCCAATTTGTGGGACAGTTTGGTGGGATTCATCTATCATTAACAAGAAGTCATCAGGGAAGTAATCGATTAGAGTTGATGGCGGACTACCTGGCTCACGGCCTTCCATAACTCTGGAGTAGTTTTCAATACCTGTAACAAAACCAGTATTGGTTAGCATTTCTAAGTCAAAGTTAGTGCGCTGCTCTAAACGCGCAGCTTCCAAAATTTTTCCTTGGTTTTTTAGTTCAGCCAAACGATCGGCCAATTCAATTCGTATTCTATCCATAGCGGTATGGAGCTTGTCTTCTGGGGTAACAAAGTGCCGGGCTGGAAAAATCGTTACACGATCCATTGTGTCCAGGGTCTCGCCGGAAATCATATGCAAGCGTTCAATGCCTTCCACTTCATCACCAAAAAACTTCAAACGAATAATTGTATCTTCCGATGCCAAAACTATTTCCATGGTATCTCCTTGCACGCGGTAAGTGCCGCGGCGCAAGTCTATATCGTTGCGATTGTATTGCATATCGGTAAGGCGGCGTAGTAATTTGTCTCGCTTAAAGTTCTCGCCCTTTCTAATTTCTAAAGAAAGTTCTAAATAATTATCAGGATTACCTAAACCGTAAATACAAGAAACTGATGCCACGATTAAAACATCACTACGAGACATTAGCGAAGTTGTTGCGGCATTGCGAAGACGATCAATTTCTTCGTTGATTTGCGTATCTTTCTCAATATATGTGTCGGAGCGGGGGATATAAGCTTCAGGCTGGTAGTAATCGTAGTAAGAGACAAAGTAGTGCACAGCGTTGTCTGGAAAAAATTCTTGGAACTCGGAAGCTAGTTGCGCGGCCAAAGTTTT
This sequence comes from uncultured Candidatus Saccharibacteria bacterium, assembly GCA_964650345.1. Lineage (GTDB taxonomy): Bacteria > Patescibacteriota > Doudnabacteria > UBA920 > UBA920 > UBA920. The sequence continues at coordinate 3,115 of CAZYSI010000024.1, forward strand.
GTTATGACACATTACTAAAGTAGGCTTTTGGATTTTGTTTACGACATTAGCCATGGTGTAGGTTTTTCCAGAACCAGTTACGCCTAATAGCGTTTGGTGTCGGTAGCCTTTTCGTAAAGATTTTACCAAACCATCAATGGCCGCAGGCTGGTCGCCAGCAGGGGGAAAATTTGTGTGGAGTTTGAAGTTCATAGTTATATATAATGCGTATCAAATTTCATTGTAATTTATAGCATTGACAAAAGCAATGGTTTTGTATATATTTATTAGCCATTCGCACTCTAAAGTCTGGTGGCAAGGAGGAAATTATGCAGGAACTCGTGAGAAAACTTAATGGCGAGATTCACACTTTTACACTGGTTCAGTTCATCGGGTTTGCTCTCGGTTTGCTGAGTAGTTTGGCCTTTTATTTGTACGGCAAGGAAACAGGTTCGGAAACCGGCCGCGTCGTTGCCATATTCGTGGCAGGCCTAGCCTTTTTACTTGCCGGGCTGTGCGATTTTTTCATTCATCGAAGCGCCGGGTATTACCCTAGGATCGAAGAATTATGTAGTAGCATAGCCGAAAAAATCGAAGTCGACATGTTGATTGCTTACGAAAAGGATAAACGGCTGCACAAATTTCGATCGCTCGTACCTCTGGGATACTTTTTGGTGATCGTGGCGGTTACTTTAATACTTTGGGATGGGGTAATTAAAACCTACTTGGCCGACCATCCTTTGGTATCGGGGTTCTACATGTTGTCGCTTGGTGTTTTTGTTTTCGGTGCCCTCTGGGGCAGAAGAGGTTGGAACCTTGTCGAGCTACATATAAGATCATAACTATCCGCAGGTCAGTGAATTAATGTAAGGAAGCAATTAGCTTCCTTTTTTTATTTGATCAAGTTATAATCCAGCTATGCCAAACGTAATTGAAGTTACAAATTTAAAGAAAGTATATGATTTGCCTCGTAAGGAACGCCGTGTTGGGGCTGCTACTTTTGAGGCAGTTAAAGGCACTTCTTTTTCTGTAGAGAAGGGTGAAATTTTTGGTATCCTTGGGCCTAATGGCGCTGGCAAAACTACAACTTTGGAAATTATTGAAGGTTTAAATAAGCAAACTTCTGGTCAGGTACAAGTTTTAGGTTTAGATAACACTAGGTCTGTAGAAGAAATTAAAAGCCGTATTGGTGTACAATTGCAATCTAGCGAGTACATGGCGTTGATGTCTTTGGCAGAACTTTTGGAATTATTTGCTTCACTATATGGTAAAAAAGCTGACGTCGATGAGTTATTGGGCTTTGTAAATTTGACTGAAAAGAAAAATGCCCAGGTTAAAGATTTATCTGGAGGCCAAAAGCAACGCTTTACCTTAGCATCTTCTTTGGTAAATGAACCGGAAATTTTATTTCTAGACGAACCCACTACTGGACTGGATCCTAGGGCACGGCGAGATGTATGGGAATTGGTGCGAAAGATTAACGTACGTGGCATTACTATTGTCATGACGACTCACTACATGGAAGAAGCTGAATATTTATGCAACCGTGTGGCAATTATGGATGCCGGCCAAATTTTAGCTATTAACGATCCTCGTAAGTTAATTGAAGATTTATCTCATACTACCCAAGTCAGTTTCCTTACTGATGATGAAATTACGGATAGCACTTGGCAGGGGATTGATGGCATTGAAAAAATGTACAGTGCTACTGCCCCTAAGGTTATTGTGGAAATAAAAAACTTAGATGTAATTAGTGCGATTGTGAATCGACTGTCGGAAAAAAATGTTAATTTTAGCTCTTTTACAGTCAAGACTGCTACATTAGAAGACGTTTACCTAGACTTAACCGGTAAAGCTTTTGAAGATTAATTGACCCTTATTTACTAACATGACCTCAAGCTTCAGCCAATTATTTTTAATGAATTTACGCCAGCTGTATCGCAACCCAACTGGAATATTTTTTACTTTGGTGATGCCGGCTATTATTTATGTAGCGTTGTCGGTTTTGCCAATCGACAACGTGCTTGGTGGTACGGTGAATTATTCTCAGTATGTTCTCCCAGGAATAATTGCCATGACAATTATGCAGGGAGGCATTTACGGTTTAGCGTATTGGATGATCGACCTTAAGTCTAAAGGAGTAATTAAGAGGTTTTTGGCCACGCCGATTAAGCAAAGCGAATTAGTGCTTAGTGTGCTTGCCAGCAGAATATTAGTGGCACTTGGCCAAGCGGTTTTCCTGACTTTAGTAGGAATAATTTTCTTTAATGCTAGTATTGGACCGAATGTGTTATTGGTTATTCCATTTACTATTTTAGGCGGCGGCATCTTTCTATTAATTGGCTTGCTAATTTCGTTGGTGGCAGACAGCTATGAAGCCGCCGCTCCAATTACTACTGCGATTGGTCTGCCTCTGACATTTTTGGGAAATATTTTCTTTTCTACCGACAGTTTACCCGGCGTACTTAAGGCGGTAGCCGAGGTTCTGCCAATTACATATTTGGCTGATGCCATTCGGTCTGTATTTTTATCTCCAGAAATAGACCCAGCGGTGTGGACCGATGCCATGGTTTTGCTGGGCTGGTTCCTTGCGATTTTAGGGTTCACTTTGTGGAAATTCCGTTTGAAGGAATAAGCGGTTTAGCTTTAGTGATGTTTGGTTTTTGTCCGTAGTTCACAGTTAGTGATCTACCCGATTTTAAGTTGTATAGTTTATGTAAGTCTTTCGGTATTTTACTTTTTGGAATAGCGACGACGGGAATGTTTAGACCGAACCCTAGTGCTTGTGCTAGAGAAACCCCGACTCTTATTCCAGTGAATGAACCTGGCCCACTGCACACCACAACTTTAGTGAGATGTTTAGGAGTTACTTTACTCTTCTTTAAAAACTTTTCGAGAAACTCATTAGTTTTATAATTTTCGTTAAAAGCTACTTTAGCACTAAATTCTTTAATGTCTTCATCTGTACCCTTGTTGCCATTAATTAATGCGAAATTTAAGTTGTTAAAATCACTTGTGTCTATAAATAACAGCATCTTAAATTTCCTTTAACAAATCTCTAACAATTTGTCTTTCATCCCAAGCAATTCGTTCGTTGTGGGGAAGAACCAAAAATTGCTCAGAACCTTTGCCAGTAATAATAACAATATCTTTGGGACCGGCTTGCTTAATAGCTTGGGCAATAGCCTTTTTCCTATCTAAAATAATTTCTACCTGTTTGGCTTTCCGCTTTTCTTCTGGTATACGGTCAATTCCTTCACGGATGTTATTAGCAATTTCTAGTGGGTCAGAATCATAAACATCATCATTAGTAATAAAGATTTTGTCCGCGAGACGCGCAGAAATTTCTCCAAACTCAAAACGCTTGGCAACATCGCGGTGACCGCCAGTTGAGCCAAATACGTGAATGATATTGTTATGTGGCATCATCATTATTGCGCGCAAACTAGCTTCCATTGCTGCTGGTTCAGGAGCGTAGTCCACTACAATATTTGTTCCTTTCGGTGATTTAATAATTTCCATTCTCCCAGGGACAGTCCCAATGCTCGCTAATCCTTCGCTGGCAACATCTAGAGAAACACCGAGTAAATTAGTGCAGCCAATTGCTAACATAGCATTGGTAACATTAAAAGTTCCAAATAGGTTCAGAGTAAATTTAATTTTGTTAACACTGAAAGAAATTTGATTTCCCACTTCTACTTTGTCAGCTATGAAAATTGGCATGTCTTCCGGTTTAGCTAAGTCTGAACGCATGCTAATCCCAAATTTTTGTTTGGCAACAAAGCCTAAAAAGTAATTTTTATTAGGGTCATCAAGATTTACACCGATTATGGCTTGGTCGCTCAAAGCAGTGAAAAGTTTTCCTTTAGCGGCACGGTAAGCATCAAAGTTTCCATGTGTATCAAGATGAGCAGGGGAGAGGTTGGTAAATAATGCGGCTTGGAATTTAATCCCCGCATGTCGATTTTGAGCAAGTCCTTCCGAGGTACATTCTATAATTGCATACTCACAACCGTTACTTACCATATCTGCTAATTGTTTTTGTAATAACCATCCCCCTGGCATAGACAGGCCGTGCATGTTGAGAGTTGTAGTGTTCCCATCTAGCGAACCTGTAGTAGTAATATAACCTGTTTTCTTGCCAGCAAAATTTAAAATTTGTGCACACATAATTACAGTGGTTGATTTCCCCGCAGTGCCAGTCACTCCAATAACCGTCAGCTTTGAAGATGGATTGCCGATATAAATACTAGCCACGCGCGCGACTAAGCCGTGGTAAAGTGGCTGCAAAGCACGAAATAAAAATTTTGGGACCAATGCCTTAATTAAATCTTTCATAATATTAAACATGCAATCTTAACCTATTTAGCTTACGTAGTATTGAGAATAAATAGTAGTGGTAATTTTTTGCAACTAAATCGTAAGTACCAGCAAAATTTATAGTCTGTGGATTAAAACCTAGTTTAAAGCGCAAGTAGCCTCCAGTGTGACCGCTGGCATTTTCAGTGGCACCAAAATCATATCTAGTAAAACCTAGTTCTTTAGCATCTAAAATAGCTTGCCAGTGTAATAAATAAGGAGCCATTAAGTTGCGGTATTCGTAGTTTGAACCACCAAACAGGTACATTCGGGTTTTGCCAAAATCTACCATTAACCCAGCAGCTAGAGGCTGGGAGTTTTGGCTTGCTAAGTAGCCAGTTATAGTTATGTTTGTCGAATTTTCAGCAAAGAATTCCCACAACTTTTTAATATACTCAGCGGAATGATTGCGGTAATTTTGCCTTTCCGAAGTCATCATGATCAAATCAATTACTTCTGACTTTACTTCTTTGTGAGAGGTGATTGATACACCCTGTTTTTGCGCAACTTTAATGTTGTAACGAGTTTTATGATGAAAAGATTTTAATAATTCTTCTCCAGCTGGTTCGATATTAGTAATTAAAGTTTGAGGTGGATGTACGGCTGCAGATTTACGAGCTTGTAACTCCTTAACAACAAACTGTTGCGTGGGCTCAATTCTTAAGAAGAGAACATTTTTTTTAGCCGTCACTTCAGCTTTTAGTGATTGTAAAAGTTCTGTTACTGTTTTGTCTTCAGTACTTCGATCCCATAGTGGACCATACGGGCAATACCAATATTGACCAAGTGGGGAAGTGTTTAAAATTAATTGAGCTGCACCTGCAATCCTATCCTCACTCATAAAAAAATATCTCTCAACTTTTTTGTGTTGAGAAATTTGCCATTCGCCCCAGCCCCAAGATTGTAAAAATGTTCCAAAAGGGTGGTTAGCAACAAATTCATCAAATTCAGTTTTAGAATTTTCGTCTAATTTCTTTACGGTCATGCTAAGAACGACTTAAAATTTTTAATGCTTGTTTTAGTTGAGAGGCAGTGTCTGCTGTGGCATCTAGTTGTGGTAGGGTTTCACGAATCTCGCGTGGGTTATACCCGAGTCCAGTGAGCGCATCGTAAACTTCGCTGCCAACAACATTGCTACCTTCTAAAATACCCCCAACTGCAACTTTATTTTTTAGCTCTAAGATAATACGTTCTGCGGTTTTCTTGCCCACCCCAGACATGCGAGTGAAGATTTCCAAATCAGAATTTAAGATTGCTTGCTGGAGCAACTCAATTTTCGATGTCGACACAATTGTTAAAGCCATTTTTGGACCAACACCAGTAACCGAAACTAACATTTCAAAAAATTGTAGCCCAGCGAAATCTGGCATGCCAAACAAAACCTGACCGTCATCACCACTCTTATGGTATATATAGAGGCTGACTTCGCTATTTAAAGCATTGTCTAGAATTTCAGGAGTGGTAAAAATTTTGTAACCAATCCCAGCATTTTCCAATACTATATATTGAGTAGTTTTTTGAAGAAGCTTTCCTTGTAAGTACGCAATCATAGGCTTATTGTAACATAAATGTACATACTTGATTTTTTCTCTAGAATATGTTAAAATGGAAATAGGTTGAGGTAAAAACCTCATATTCTGTTAGAAACAAAAATAAAAAACAATTAAATAACACAAATGGAAAAGCAAACACAAAGCTCGTCTCCTTTAGATCGAGCTGTATCTTGGGTCAAAACCAACCAACTCCAGGCCGTCTTGGGTGGAATTTTGGTGGTCCTAGTAATAGCGATCGGGGTTACAGCCTTTAGCGATCGTAAGCCGTCTTTATATGGTTTACAGTTTAATGCTATGCAGCAACAAGCTGCTTGTAAGAGTGATCCGCTTAGTCCGTACTGTTTGCCAGCTAGTTCTGTCGATGATACCAATATAACGAATTTGGCTATCAGCGGAGAATTTGGATATGCTAAGGTTAATCAGAAGTATTCAGCTTTAGTTAGTGTGGTTAATGCAGATAGTTACACTTGTATTTTAGAGTTAGTTGAAACCAAGCCTAAATTGGAAGACGCTATGTTAGTTGCTCGTGCATCTTTGTCATTTGCATATGAGCCAGTGGCGTATTTTGAAGCTACTCCAAAGACAGCTGGTACTTACACAGTAGTAATTGCTGCTACTTGCGACCCATTGCTTGGAGAACGCCCAACAATTTCTATTGAAAAGACTTTTCAGTTTAAAGCTCTGATCGACTCAGATGTTCCTCCTGTAGGTCAGCTAGGTATATCAGCTAGATTTCAAGATGGTAAAGTCGGTCAAGAATATACCACACCTGTTGCCACTGTTAATGGTTCAAGCTCAGGTATTTATACATGTAATTTAATTTTAGAAAAAGTTGCCCCAGAAGTTAGAACTGCACGCTTGGTTCCTTCTCCACAATTAGGCGGAGCTCTTAACCAAGAAGTTCGTTCAGATTTTAAAGCTACTCCAGACAGAGCTGGTAATTATATAGTTACTTTGTCTGCCAGCTGTAACCCTCGCCTAGATTCCAAGATTAAATCTTTGTATGTGAAGAAAGATTTTAAATGGAAAGTAACTACTAACAGCACCAATACTAATTCTGGTGGCAACAGTGGTAGTAGTAGTGGCAGTGCTTGTTTAAACACTGCGAATTTAGCTAAGTTAACTCCGGTGTACCGATTCTGGAGTCGTAGTGGTAGTGATCATTTATATACTACCAGTGCCCAGGAACGACCAAGTGGTTATGTATCTGAGGGAATCATTGGTTATGTGTACAAGACCAAAATTACTGGCACAGTTCCAATTTATCGTAGTTATGACCCACGCAATTCAGCACACTACTATTCAGTAGTAAATGACGCTACGCAGCGTGGCTACAACCCCGAAGGCATTATTGGTTACGCTTACAAAACTAGTAAGTCAGGCTCAGTGGTTTGGC
>CAZYSI010000025.1:0-10258 GCA_964650345.1 uncultured Candidatus Saccharibacteria bacterium
CCGAAAAAAATCTAGACAATTAGTATTTTAGCAATTTAACTATAGAGCAATTTAACAATTTGTAAAGTTGAAACTCATCTGTTCGAATATCACTCAACTATCCGAAACTGCAGAAGCAGTTATAAAAGCAGCACAAAAGCACAAAATAATCCTCTTTAAAGGCGAAATGGGTGCTGGCAAAACCACTTTGATTAAGGAAATCTGCAAGCATCTTGGCGTAGTAAATTCGGTAAGCAGCCCTACTTTTTCATTGGTAAATGAGTACAGCACTCATAATGGAGAAACTGTTTTTCATTTCGACTTTTACAGGATAAAAAATTTGCAGGAAGTGTACGATATGGGTTACGAAGAATATTTTTTTAGCGGCAACTATTGCCTTATTGAATGGCCCGAAATGATTGAGCCGTTAATAAATTTTCCGCATTCACTTGTTCATTTGAAAGTTAAAGACGAAATTCGTGAGATAATTGTAACCGTATGACTGCAACAAAATCGGGGGTAGGGGGATTTGCCACACAAGGCATGATGATGCCTCAGGAGAGCATGCTTGAGGTAAAAAAGCTAAAGAAAGAATTACTCATCGGTATACCAAAGGAAATTTCTTTTCAGGAAAACCGTATAGCCTTAGTGCCCGATTCGGTGGCATTGCTTGTTAATAACGGTCACAGGGTGATTATAGAAGCCAATGCAGGTGCCAATGCAAATTTTACAGATACAGATTATAGCGAAGCAGGGGCAAGCATTGTTTACTCAGCTAACGAAGTTTACAAGGCAGATTTAATTTTAAAAATTGCTGCCCCACTTGACACAGAAGTTGAGATGATGCAGGACAGGCAAACGTTATTTTCTATTTTGCAAATGGGCATTCAAAAAAAATCATACATAGAGAAACTTGCCAAAAAAAGAATTACAGCAGTTGCCTATGAGTACATGAAAGACGATTCATCACTGATGCCCGTTATACAAGCCATGAGCGAAATTGCAGGACGCGCATCCATTTTAATTGCATCAGAATATTTAAGCAGCGTTACCGGTGGCAAAGGTGAACTGCTTGGAGGCATAACAGGACTGCCGCCAAGCGAAGTGGTGATAATAGGAGCAGGGACAGTAGGCGAGTATGCTGCACATACTGCGCTGGGGCTGGGAGCGCAGGTAAAATTGTTCGATAACAATTCGTACAAGCTTCGCAGGGTGTTGCGTAACTTGAGTGCGCGCGTTTATACTTCTACAATTACACCGGGCAATTTATCTAATGCACTAAAAACATGTGATGTTGCCGTTGGCGCATTACATTCCAAAGAAGGACGCACCCCTGTTGTTGTTACCGAAGACATGGTGAGCGAAATGCGTTTTGGTTCTGTAATTGTGGATGTGAGCATTGACCAGGGCGGATGTTTTGAAACGAGTGAAATTACCAACCACACGCGTCCTGTTTTTACTAAGTACGGTGTGGTGCATTATTGCGTTCCTAATATTCCAAGCCGTGTTGCAAAAACAGCATCCCATGCACTCAGCAATATTTTTACTCCCATTTTATTAGAGATTGGTGACCAAGGCGGACTCGAAGCCATGATTTGGAAAGACCTTGCCATGCGCAGCGGTGTATATCTTTTCAGAGGTACCATTACCAATAAATACATAAGCGATCTTTACAAACTTCCTTTCAGGGATTTAAATTTGCTGATGTCGAGTTTGAATTTTTGAGATGAAGCCGGTAAGCTATGAAGACATTACTTTTTTTTCAAAAACCCCTCATGCAACCTCAGCACCTGCGGCAGCAAGGCAGTTTCATCATCATTAACAATTACAAAATCGCATTTTGATTTTCGTTCTTCATCACTTAGTTGTGATTGGATGATGGATAAAACTTTTTCGCGGGTGGTGTTGTCGCGATGCATTACACGTGCAATGCGTAACTCAAGGGGTGCATCAACACAAATGTTTTGTGATAAGCCAACATGTGCGCCCGATTCAAAAAGTATGGCGGCCTCTTTTAAAACATACGGTGCATTTTGTTTTTTGCACCATGCATCAAAATCAGATGCTACGGCAGGATGCACTAATGAATTTATGAGCAGGCGGTTTTTGTCGTCAGCAAAAATTAAATCAGAAAGTTTTTTGCGGTTTAATGTTTTATCATCAACATAAATATCATTACCAAAATTTTGTTTGAGTTGGCTGATTAAATGCTCATGGGTAACCATTAAACGTTTGGCTGCACTGTCGGCATCATACACTGCCGCTCCCAGTTGCAAAAACATTTTGCTTACTATGCTTTTGCCTGAACCAATACCTCCCGTTATTCCTACTTTGTGCATTTATTTTTCAAAATAATAATCAACCGTTGGAGGTAATATGGCAATAACTTTTGCATTAACCGGAGATTTTAAAATGGTAACCTTTAGTTTTTTACTTTCTCCCAGCATAATAGGTTCTGCGCCCAGCAAAAAAGAATCTTTAACAATGCCTTTATAGTTGCTAAGCGTGGTACGATAAGAAACCGCTACACTGGCCGGAAGTGCAATAATTTTTTTTCCATTAAGAATTTGTACGGGCACAGGCATGCTTATTTGTCCCTCGGTAAATTCTTCAACCGGCACAGTTATGCGTACGGTATTGGCAGATAAAAAAATAGTTGCTGAAGGTTTTGTTATATTAATTTCAAGCGTAGTTGTTTCGTCAATAGCATTCAGTTCTTTTTCTGCAGTAAAAATTTGCGATACGTTAGCAATATCTGCCTTATCTCCTGAAATTAAAACACTGTCGGGTTCAATTTTTATTTTGCCCGAAATACCAAAACGGTTTTTTAAAGTAAACTTTAAATTAGATACCACCGGAACTTTTTTAAGATAGCGTGATGAAAGAAAGAGGTGAATGGAATCGGGCTGTGCCGATATGATTTCCATATCATGCATATCGTTTTTAAACCGGTTTACAAACTCGTTTGACATGCCGATAGAAATTTTATCGGCTGAATTGTTTTTTCCCGCCAGGTCAATTGTTATTTTTTTGTTGCCGTGTTTTAAATAAAACCAAAACAGCTCAAAGCCGCGCGCTTTGCACAATACCTTTACACTGTCAGGCGTAGTATTAACCATGCGCTTGGTGTAAGGCATGTTGGCAATTTCAAGCGGAAACGAAAGTGTGTAATTATACTCTTTGTTAAGAGAATTAAGCACCCAAAAAACAATGGCAATAAAAACGCAGACAAAAAAAACAGGCAATGGACCATTGCCCTGCAGTTTTATTTTATTGAGCCATGCTGCAAGCAAGTATTTTTATTTTTTAGCAGGCGGTGCCTGAAATTGTTTTGATGCTTCGGCCGAAACACCGCTTTTTTCGATGCGCATTTTTACATTGGTATCTATCTCTACCAAAAAAGTGGTATCGGTAATTTCAACCACACGCCCGTGAATGCCGCCTATGGTAACTATTTTATCTCCTTTGGCTACACTTTCTTTAAATTGTTTTTCGAGTTTTACTTTTTTCATCTGCGGACGCAGCATAAAAAAATACATTATCAGGATTATTAATCCCAACATGAGTAATTGTTGCATGGCCATGCCTCCGGCTGCCTGTAATAGCATTGTAGTAATCATTTATTTATTCTGGATTTAGTATTTCTGCACTTATGGTTAACACTTTTGTATTGGGGATGGTATTGGCCAGCAGGGTTACGTTTTTGCTTACCATGCCATGTTTGCCTTCGCTGTTAAAGGTTACTTTTATAAAACCTTCGTCACCGGGGGCTACGGGGTCTTTGGAATATTCGGGCACGGTGCATCCGCAGCTTGCGCTTGCCGATGTTATAATGAGTGGTGATTTGCCCGCGTTTTTAAATTTAAAACTGTACGAAACTTTTTCGCCCTGATTTATTTGGCCAAACTCATGATTGTCGGTTTCAAATTCAAACACGGGCAGCTTATCCATATCGGGCTTGCCATCTGCCGTGGCGGGGTTGGTTACAAGGTCGGGCGATAGTTTGGTGTTTGCATCTTTGGGTTTGCAACTAAACAGGGTTGCAGCCATAAAAATTAAGAGGGCTGCTGTGCTTTTTACGTACATGGTTTACTATAAATGAGTGCGCAAAAGTAGGTGATGATTTGATGCAAGCAAAAAGGAGGGTAAAAAAAATACGCTTTGCACCTGTTTTGGCTATAGCCACAAAAAATGCGCACCTGCTTTTTGGCGTAGATTATTTGGGCACCTTGTTGTTATTTATTTTTTTACATATTTTTACTTTGCTTAGTTGAAGGGTAAATGGGGGGAGGTTTTTAAATAGGTAAATAAAATATTTTTATGGAACCAGTAACTATTGGATTAGTACTATCAGCTTTTAATGCTTTGGATACTGCCTTTGATTGGGGAATAAAGGAGGGAAGCAAAGCCATTTTTGGAAAAATTGTGACCGATGCTTTTGATCACACTGTAAAGGAAACACGCAGCATTATTGCATCGCGTACTGAGCAATTTCACGGCAACCATGACTTACTAAAAGTACTGCGCCTGTCTATGCTGCAAGCCACCGGTATGGTATGTGCCGCCATGAAAGAAAAAAAGGAAGATAAAAAATTTAGAGCCGACTTGCAGATTTGGATTGACAAACAAAGCACCGAAGATGCTTTAAACAATATTGATGCATGGATGGAGTGGAACAACCCTGTAAGTACCGAATTAGAAACCTTGTTTATTACTCAACAGCAATATGCAGACAGAAAAGAAATAATAACGGCCCGCATGGTTGGGCAGTGGATGGCTTATCTTAAAACAGAGCTTAAATGCGAACTGCCAAAAGCTTTTTCTGACAAGTTTTATATTGGTTTTGAGGAAAAAGGCAAGCAACTAAAATGGGAAAATGCCGTAGCCGTACTTTTTGCAGAAACATTGCGCAACGGAAAAACACCATTAGGCCAGCGAGCCGACAAAGCCTTTACCCATAATTTTCTTGCCGAAATTAAAATGCAGCTTTCTGCTGTGCAGGGTGATGTTAGTGATGTTAAAGCTACTGTTACCAGGATTGAAGAAAGAATAAACAACCTGTATACGTATGTATTGCAGGGTTTGCCTGATAGTGATACAATTATAAAATGTAATGCCGAAACCATTTTATCGCTACAGCGGCAAAGTGAAAAGCAAACCGAAATTAATTTAGCTGTTGTTAAAGAGTATGAACACCTGCGCGCTGATATTACCTACGAGCGTGGAGAAAAAGAACGCTACCGGCAGGAAGGAGAAAAGCTTAGAGCAGAAAAAGATGAAATGGCTGCTGAAATAAAAACGCTTATTAGTATGAACAGGGTGGACCCTGAAAAATATAATGAGTTAACCGAGCGTATAAAACTCTTTGACGAACACATAGCCGCGCACCCCGAACTTTTTCCTGAAGATTATGAAGCATTAAAAGCTAAACGCACAGCAGAAGAGCATTATACTGTTACCGAAAAGGCCTATAAGCAGGCTATAATAAAAGCTGATGACCTTAAAATAAAACATGCCGAAGCTGCTTTTATCTATGCCATTAAATTAGAAGATGGCCTTAACTATCCGCTTGCCTTAGAAAAATATCGTAAAGCCGCAGCCCTGCAGCCACAAAACCCTATTTATCTTAATGGTTTGGGTTATTTTTTATTACACATGGCTTTATATAATGAAGCTATTAGTCACTTAGAACAAGCCATTAAAAATTTATCTAATCATAATACTCCCGAAGAGATAGAAGGAGCTATTCTAAATAATATTGGACAAGCATGGAAACAAAAAGGCGAATATGATAAAGCTTTAAGTTATTACGAAAAAGCACTTGCCATTGGTAAAAAATTATATGGTGATAAGCATCCCGATATTGCCACACGTTATAATAATATGGGTTTAGCGTATGACAGTAAAGGCGAATATGATAAAGCCATCAGTTATTACGAAAAAGCGCTTACCATTGATAAAAAATTTAATGGCGAAGAGCATCCCAAAATCGCCACTTATTATAACAACATAGGTTTAGCTTATGACAGTAAAGGCGAATATGATAAAGCCATCAGTTATTACGAAAAAGCCCTTGCCATTGATAAAAAATTTAATGGTGAAGAGCATCCCGATATTGCCATTGATTATAGCAATATGGGTGGAGCTTATGACAGCAAAGGCGAATATGATAAAGCCATCAGTTATTATGAAAAAGCGCTTGCCATTGGTAAAAAATTATATGGTGATGAACATCCCAATATTGCCAGAGATTATAACAACATGGGTTCAGCTTACCTCAGCAAAGGCGAATATGATAAAGCTATCAGTTATTACGAAAAAGCCTTATCTATATTCATAAAATTTTTAGGAGAAAATCATCCATCAACAGAAACAGTAAGGAAAAATTTAGAATCCGCCCGCTCCAAACTATAAGCCTGTTTACCCAATTAACCACCTGCCAAACTCATAATATCCACAAAAAATGCCCTGTTTAAGCTATTTTAGTGTAAAATACTCATTACTAATGCTATTTTTTGCTGAAACTATACGGTAAGCGGCATATTTAATACAAAAAGTACCTCTTACCGAACGGTAATAGCTGTTTATTACAGCCCAAATACCACTTACAAATATATAATACCCAAAATATTTTTAAAAAGGCTATGTTTTATATATAAAAGATATATATTTGTAGCCGGTTTTGCATCATACCAATATAAATTAGCCAATTTCCCAATCACCTTAATTACATATTTACCATAATTACCCAATTCCCCAATTACCTTAATTACACATTTAAAATAATTACCCAATCACTCAATTAACGCAATCACTTAATTAAAATAAATAAACATGGGATTTAGCAGACGATTACCCAACAGCAACATAGGCCGCAATTCGGCCTTGCGCAAAGCGCTCGAAAAACAGTTGAGCATACCCGCGCCCGACCGTTTTTTAACCAACCAAACCAACACACGCCTGGTAGCAATACAGCCCTTGTATAAAACAAAGTTTGATGCCATTGACGTGGCGCTGGCCAACTGGAGCCTGGCTGCATCCGAAAAACAACATGCCGCCATCAACCTGGAGATTTACGTAAAAGCTTATCTGGACCAGGTGATTAATGGCGTTAAAATGAAAAAAATCCCCAAAGAAAAAAAACCGTTGTGGGGCCTGGAAGTAGGCAACGATAACTATCCTGCCATGGATAATGAAACAGAATTACGCAACGCTGCCGATAAAGTTATAAGCGGTGATGCAGCATGGATATCCGGAGGTGGTGCTGCGCTTACATGGCCTACCATAGCAGAGGTTACTACACTGCGCGATGACTTTGTTGCCGCAGATACAGCAACCAGCACGCAAAAAGATGCCTACGATACCGCACTGGAAGCTGTGGATACGCTTAACACCGAAGCCAATGGTGTAATTAAAAAAGTATGGGACGAAGTGGAAACCCGCTATAACGAAGAAGAACCCGCCAGCAAGCGCGACAATGCCCGTGAGTGGGGAGTTATATACATAAACACCGAGGGCAAAACAGTAGTGATAGCAGCCGTAGTTGACAAAACCACCGGATTGCCTGAGGCCGGAGTACTGTGCGAAGTGGAAGAAACCGGAGAAAGCGTGGAAACCGGCCCTGACGGACTGCTTAACCACGAGTTTGAAGCCAGTGGTCAAAATCATTTCCGCTTTAGCAAGATGGGTAAGGTAACACAAATACGCGATGCCGACCTGCAGCCCAATGAAACCATTAATTACGGAACGGTGGAAATGGAACCGGTATAGCAAGGCTGTGGTAGCCGGGGCTATGTGCTTATAAGCAAAAATAAAAATGAACAGGTGCAACCTGCCATTTATTTTCTAAATCTTTTTTAAGCTGTTTAAAAAATCTTCTTTCTTGCGCTGCGAAACGGTAATGGTGCTGCCATCGCTCATTACCACATACCCCCCGCGGCCGCTCTGGTATTTTTTAATGTAATCGAGGTTTACCAGGTGGGAGTGGTGTATGCGGAAAAAGTTATAATCGGTAAGCAGGTCTTCAAACTCTTTTAAATTTTTGCTCACCAAAAGTTTTTTGCCGTCATGCAAAAATACCGATGTGTACTTGCCATCGGCCTCGCAGCGCAGGATGGTTTTTATTTCGATAAACTCCAACCCGTCACTGGATGTAAGTCCTATCTTTTGGTTATCGGATGTTTTTTTTACGTTAGATACCAGGTTATTAATGCGCTCTTTGTTTGACTTTTTGTTTTGGTTTTCTTCCACCTTTTTAATGGCTTTAACCAATTCTTCTTCGTCAACGGGTTTTAATAAATAATCCATTGCCGAAAATTTAATGGCTTTAATGGCATATTTATCAAAGGCGGTAACAAAAATTACTTCAAAGTTAATTTCATCAAACTTGCTCAGCAAATCAAAACCGGTGCCGCCCGGCATTTCAATGTCAAGAAAAATTAAATCGGGGTCGGTTTGTACAATAAGGTTATAAGCCTCTTTAATATTAGACGCTTCGCCAATAACTTTTACTTCGGGGCAATGTGTTGATAAAACCATACGCAGCAACTCGCGTCCGCGTTTTTCATCATCAATAATCAGAGTTTGTAACATGGGTGTTTAGTTTTTTTCAAGTGGAATGGTAACTATTACCTGCGTGCCGCACGGCATATTGTTTTCGTCTTTTTTATCAATTACTTCAACAGTAATAGAATTGTCGCGAATGTAGTTTAATGTTTTAATTCTATCATCAATTAATTGTGTGCCTCTTGAAATATGGCCAAGAGGTACCAATTCTTTAAGGACACTGGCAGCCTGGCGTCCAATGCCATCATCATCAACAATACCTATAATAACATCATTTTTCTGTTCAAAGGTAAGCGTTAAATTTCCTTTACGGTTTAAGTTTACCAGTCCGTGATTAATAGCGTTTTCAACAAACGGTTGAAACAATGTGCCCGGTATTTCAATATTTTTATAGTCAATGTTGTCGTCCACCTTTAAATGAAAATTAAATCCTTCATTAAAACGCATTTGTTCCAGTTCTATGTATAGGCGCAGCAAATTAATTTCGTCTTCAAGGGTTACAAAGTTGGAGGTAGAGTGGTCCAGAAACATACGCAGCAGTTTCGAAAACTTACCAAGGTACTTATTAGCTGCAGTATGATTGCTGGTGGTAATAAAATATTTTATGGTGTTAAGGCAATTAAAAATAAAGTGCGGATTCATCTGTGCCTGCAGCGCTTTTAATTCAAACTCGGCAAACTTTTTATTCACTTCTGTTTTTTGCTGTTCTTTTTTTCGGATAATTCTTATGCGCAGTAAAGTAACAAGTCCCAGTACAGCAAAGCCTACAATATAGCTAAGTACCAAAAACCATTGCGTTTGCCAGAAAGGAACAGGCACTTGCATAATGGCCGTTCTTTCAGAGTTGTAATTTCCGTACAGGCGCACTTTAAAAGTATAATTGCCCGGCTTTAAATTAAAATAGCGTGCCAGGCGTTCGTTAGTGGGTTGGCTCCAGTCAATATCATACCCGTCAAGTTTATATTGAAAAAATTGCTTTTGCGGATTTGTAAAACGCGGAGCAGTAAAATATACTTCCAGTGTTTTATTCAGTCGCGGAATTACAAAATTATTTGTGGTATAAATTTCTCCGTTGTCAATTTTTATTTTTTCAATGGCAATAGGAGGGGTGTAGTCACTGTGAATGATTCTTTTTGTATTTAAAATGGTTACCCCTTTAATGGTAGGAAACCAAATGTGCGACTCATCTTCGTTAAGCACGTTTGGTTGAAATCCGGAGTTAAACTCGTTGGTTTTTAATCCGTCTTTTTTATCAAAATACTGAAAAGGAATAAAACTTATTTTTTCATCACCATAGTCGTTTAAGTCGCTTCTTCGGGCACAGTAGGCACCGCGGTTGGTTGTCATCCAAAAATTATTTTCGGCATCCTGTGCAATGCAAAACACATCAGGGTCGGTTACCTGCATAAAGTTTTTATAGGAAAAAAACTTTCCGTTTTTGTAGCGGCACAGCCCGCCTCTTATGGTGCCTATCCATAGCGTATTGTCAGCATCCAGAAACAATGAGCGCATTACGTTTGATGGCAGGCCATCATAGGTAGTAAATACCTTTATGTTGTTGTGGGTGTAATGAAACAGCCCATTGGAGGTACCTATCCCCATGCTGTTATCGGTGCCGTGCAAAAAGTAAGTAACCTTGCTTTTAATAATGTCTTTTTTAAAGGGCTCAATGGTGTCATTGGTTATAGTGTAAACTCCTTTATCGGTACCTACC
>CAZYSI010000026.1:0-10108 GCA_964650345.1 uncultured Candidatus Saccharibacteria bacterium
CCAGAAATGTATATAGAGGTGGCAATACCTAAATCTTCGACGCGGCTGACCTTGAAATTGTGTTGCCACATTCTAGCTAATGGCCGCAGAAATCGGAACCATATTACATTGAGAGCAGTAAAGATATATAACGCGACCCAAAAAATTGGCCAAGCAACATACTGTGAACCCTCAGTCATTTCTCTAATATGAAAAGCGATTAAAAGAATTCCCAGGTAATTAAATAGATGAACCCAATACCACCATTCGTATTTTAATTTGTTTCGTACTATAGACAGTGACCAAACAATTGTACCGATTAAAATTAAAAACCCAATGGTTGCTAGTAAAATATCGCCATACCCTCCTAAAAAATTTATATACTGCGAGAGCAAACCAATATTATTAAATTGCGAATAAGATAAAGTTATTAGTACAGGGTGAGCGATTATTAAACCCAGTACAATTAATCCGTTAATGCGGTGGAGGCGGGAGAGCTTGTCTAATCCAAAAACACTTTCCACCCACTTCACTCTGCCAATTAGAATTAATTGCAGTGGCAGCAAAAAAGCAGCGTAAAGTCCGATTAAGTTAGCTATGCCAGCAAATCCTGGGGCAGTTAATACTCCAGTTGCAAAATATGAGCCCTTAGTAGCCCACCAAATAACTGTTATACCTGTGAAAAGACTAATGAGTACTATGTATAATAATGACTTTTTTATGGCAGTCTTCATAGCTGTATCGTATCATGATATACTAAGGTTATGAAAGATTTTATAAAAAGAAATGCGCTGTATGGCGCTTTTACTGCCTCGCTTTTGTCGACGCTAGGCAGCTTGTATTATAGTGAAATTTTGAATCTGCCACCGTGCGTGTTGTGTTGGTACCAGCGTATCACCATGTATCCTTTGATTTTAATTTTCGGGTACGCAATATACAAACGTAGTCGTGAAGTTTTGTGGCTGGCATTGGTAATGATCCCGATTGGTTGGCTAATCGCGGTGTATCATAACCTTTTGTACTTCAATATTTTGCCTGAATCAGCAGCACCCTGTATAGCAGGAATTTCCTGTACTACTCGCATGCCTGGATGGCTTTCAGCAGTTCCAATTCCTCTCCAAGCCTTAGTGGGTTTTAGCGTGCTATTCATTTTAGTAATAATTATTTGGAAAACTTCCAAGGAAACTCAAAATAACTAATGACCAAAGAAGCAAAAATTTTAATTGCCATCGCATTTGTTGTCGTAATCGGTGGCGTGCTGCTAGCAATCTTTGCTAATCCACAGCCAACAGAACCTGGCGCACCAGTAGATAGCCAGTCTTTAATTCGTGATAACAGTCATATGACTAAACAGGCCACCGCTAAAGTTAATCTGGTAGAATTTGGAGATTTCCAATGCCCAGGTTGTGCTGCAGCTTCCCCACGCATTAAAGAAATCGTAGAATTTTACAAAGACAATCCTGATGTAAACTTTGTATTCCGTAATTTTCCTCTAGACTCGATCCATCCAAATGCACATATTGCTGCTGAAGCTGCTGAGGCAGCAGGGGTTCAGGGTAAGTACTGGGAAATGCACCACTTGTTGTACGAACGACAGGGTGAATGGGGTACTTTACCGAATGCTTTAGATACGATGGTTGGCTATGCCGAAAGCCTAGGCTTAAATGGTGGTGAATTCCGAACTGCTGTTGGTAATCGTTTGTTTGCCGATGTAATTAAAGCTGATCAAGATGATGGGACAGCGATAGGGGTTAACTCTACACCAACTTTCTTTCTAAACGGGGTAAAAGTTGAAACTGAAGGTGTGCCAACCGTGGATGAGCTTAAAGCCAAAATTGACGAAGCATTAGCAAAATAAAGTTTCGTAATTAAATATAAAATATATGTTAGATGGATTTAAAACTTTTATAATGCGAGGCAATGTTGTTGACTTGGCCATTGGTGTAGTTATTGGCGCTGCGTTTACAAGTATTGTTAACTCATTCGTTACAGATATTATTACCCCTATAATCGCAGCTATTTTCAAGCAACCAGATTTTGCTAGCATGGCCTTTACTATTAATGGGAGCAGTATTATGTTCGGGAACTTCCTTAATGCCGCAATTACCTTCTTGATCGTTGCTTGGGTGGTTTACTACTTTGTAGTGCTTCCAATTAACAAATTAATGCAACGCGCTGGGCGTGATCCATTAATCAATATTGAGCAGAACAAGACAGATAAATAGCAGAATGAAATTGAAAAAACCGAAACTCAAACCTCTCAAAGAAAAAGATCAACGCGAAAAATTAGAAGTAAAAAAATCACTAGCTGGCCTTGGCCTGTTTGCCACAGCCCCGATTAAAAAAGGATCTTTTATAATTGAATATAAAGGACCACTTTTAAGCGATGACGAAGTCGACAAAAAGGGTGGTAAGTATTTATTTGCTCTTGGCAAAAACTGGACTATTAGTGGGGATTCGCGTGAGAATATTGCTCGGTATATTAACCACTCTTGTGTGCGGACCAACTGTGAACCAGTTCAATACGCCATGCGTATTAAGATTCGCTGTACTCGAAATATTAAGCCTGGAGAAGAGCTGTTATATGATTATGGTAAAGAATATTTCGATGAGTACATAAAAGGGCATTGCCAGTGCTTAAAACACAAAGGTAAAAAGGGTCCACAAAAGTATAGCGGCTAGTTGAAGTGTTAATTTAATTGATAAAAACAGCGTCCGAGGCGCTGTTTTGTTGTATGTAAAAAATTTTTAACTCTTACTCCTTTATTTTCTTCCAGGCTTTCTTTTCCGATAAACTTCGCGAATAGATTTGCTTAGTTTCTTGTCACTACGTTTTTTATCCAAACGTTTGTAGAGATCGTCTTTTGAGTCAATATGTTTAGATTCACGAATGAGTTTTAAGAAATTGTTATAGCGTTTTTGCGTTATATGACCGTCTTTAAGCGCTGTTAGTACAGCACAACCACGGCTTTTTATGTGGTCACAATCATTGTAGCGACATTGAGTTGTGAGTTTGTCCATGTCAGAGAACAAAGTGCGTACAGTGTCCTCAGTCGACAATGTTTCAAGCTCACGAATACCAGGAGTGTCTATTAAAATACCGCCGTTATTGGGTAGGGTAAACATTTCTCGGCGGGTGGTGGTGTGACGACCCTTGCTGTCTACTAAACGAACTTCGCCCGTAGCTTGTACGGCCGTACCGATTAAGGCATTAAGTAGGGTAGATTTACCAACGCCGCTTGGTCCAACAAATGCAAATGTACGGCCCGGCTCAATCAGAGCTTCAATTTTGTGTAGCCCCACAGTAGTTTTAGCACTAATTGTATGGACTGATAGGCTTGGGTTTAGTTTTTGTGCTTGGGCAGCGACTTTGGCACTGAATTTTGTTTTATCTACTTTATTTAGAATTAAAATTGGCTCAACTCCACCTTCGTAAGCCATAGACAGATACCTTTCTATTAAAGGAGCATTGAATTCTTTGTCGAGCCCGTAGATTATGAATAGGTAATCTACATTGGCAGCAATAATTTGTGCGTCAGTGGAGTCGCCAGCTGCTTTGCGAGCTATTACTGAGTAGCGGGGGAGCACTCTTTGGATTATGGCTTTGTCTTCGTTGGGAAGCTTTTCTATTACTACCCAATCGCCGACTTTGGGAAAATCACTGGGTGACTTAGCTGAGTGACGGAATTTCCCTTGGATTATGCCTTGCAGTTCGCCTTCCTTAGTGTGTAATACAAAATTTGTTTTGTTCTCAACTCCAACACGGCCGATTGTTTCATCGGTTTTGTTGCTTTCTAAATCGCGAGATTTACGCGTGTATTGTAACCAGCCTAGTTCGGTTAGAGACATGCAGTAATTGTATCATTAAACTGTTTAAGAATGATAAAGCCGACCCATTCGGGTCGGCTTTAATTTGTTGGTTAAACTGAATTACCAGTTGCTACCACCACGGTTACCACCGAAGTCACCACGAGGACGGTCTTCTTTAGGACGAGCTTCTGACACAGTCATAGCACGGCCTTCGAATTCTTGTCCATGGAACTTAGTGATTGCAGCTTGTGCTTCTTCAGGAGTAGACATTTCTACGAAACCGAAGCCTTTGCTACGACCAGACATCTTATCTGTAATCACAGAAGCAGATGTAACGGTACCTGCTTGAGAGAACAAATCGCTCAAGGCAGCATCGTTAGTGGAGTATGGCAAATTGCCAACGTATAGTTTGGAGTTCATATTCATTTTCAAATATTGAGCAAGGCGACTTTTATTAATTGGCTCGATATTTGGACTACTTACGTTGACACAAAACGAGTTTCACTTGCACCCATAGTCTAGCAGTTTTTACTGACTAAGTCAATGGCTTTAATCTGACTCATTCCAATTAAATTTTCCGGCTGTCATAGGCCCAATGTAGTAGTGCTTGTCTTTGCTTGCGCCGGCACGACAAATCTCGAATATGGCAGTGTTTACGGATTTGGCCAATGTGCCGACGGATAGCCCGCCAGCGTTTAATTTGAATCTCATCGTAATCGGCAATTCGTCGGCCTAAGTAATATCGGCAATACCATTGAAACCAACCCCGTGGATCGTGGTGACTATTAATCCACCCTTTTCTTACCCATTCACTTAATGGCTGTGAAGCATTTATTCCAAAGTAGTTTAGTTTTGGATCATGGAATTTATGGTTCAGTTTTGCTTTAGTAAACCAAGACTCTGGAAATTCCTTGCGGCAATCTGTCATGTATTTACCGCCAAATACACCCAACTCTAACATCTGCTTAGGAGTAAGTTCAGGTGCAAAATCTTGAGCAAAATTTCGCCCTACTGGCTGGCTTAGCTCGTAGCTGTAACCTTTTTGTATTAAATCATTTACTCTAACTAGTTTTTTAGCGAGCTTTTTCATACCTGTAGTATACTATTAATATATAGATTTAACATAAATTAACCATGTCCAAACAAACCCAAAAACAGAAACGAAAATCATCACCCCGGTCGAAATTAAATACAGCACAAAACTTACACACTCATCAGGTTTGTGCAGTGTTACCTCCTGAATTTGGCCAAAACGACATTGCTTGGAGCACCGGCCAATTAGATTCTCTACTGACAGTAAAAAAAGGTGGTTTTTCTGCCCGACGTCTATTGAAAATAATGAATGAGCTAATTAACGGTTATAAATTTATCCGTCATTATAAAAAAGCAGTTAGTATTTTTGGCTCAGCGCGTACCAGTTTAGACAAGCGTGTTTATGCTGATGCTAGTAAATTAGGATACGAGCTAGCTAAATCTGGTTTTGCGGTTATTACCGGGGGAGGCCCGGGGATTATGCAAGCTGCTAACGAGGGCGCGTTAAAATATGGTGGTGAATCAGTCGGGTTAAATATTCAATTACCAAACGAACAGCGTATTAATCCATATGTAAATGAGTCCACTTCGTTCCATTACTTTTTTACCCGTAAAGTAATGTTAGCCTCTGTTTCGCAGGTATATGTTTTCTTTCCTGGAGGTTTCGGTACCATGGACGAACTGTTTGAAATGCTAACCTTGATTCAAACCAAAAAAGTCGCGCCGATTAAAGTTATTTTGGTTAACAAGCGATTTTGGAATCCAATGTTAAAGTGGTTGACTACCAGCATCTACGCCCACAATAAGGCAATTAGCAAATCAGATTTGAATCTATTTAATTTGGTAGATAACGCTGATGAAGCTTTGGAGTTAATTCATAAGATGGTGAGGCAGAAAAGAATCGGTCATGTATCGCGTGAATCAGATACTCTTGGTTTCCATCGTGAAGGCGTAGTAATGCCTCGTAAAATTCGTAAGCACCCTGCGAAGATTAATCATACCCGCAAGTACGTACGTAAGATGATTATCGACTAACGCGCCAAGCGCAGTTAAATTTTTAAACTTCCATGTATAGCGAAGACACTAAACGCAATAACGAGCATGTTTGGGCATCAATTTTTGTGCACGAAATTAATCGACAGCACGGATTTGATTACAATTTAGTGCCAGAGCGCGGCGAGGAGTCGCCAGTAGATATGTATGCAGTGTCAGAAGGGGGGAAATTCCCACAGCTCCAGCTCCAGCTTACTCATGCAGTTGAATTACCGTTTATGGCTTATGAGCAGCCGGTTAGCGCCGACTATACCAAGCACCCAACCATTGAAGCAATAGAGCGTAAGTATGGAAAGCTGCAGCGCCAAGGAGAAGACCTGAGCCGGTTAATTTTAGTTGTTCAGGGTTACATGAATCACAATACGGCGCATATGGTTTTCGCCGATAAAGTCTTTGAGAAATATAAAACTTACCCGTTTAAGGGAATTTATTATTCTGCTCCGGCGATGATGTCTGGGGATGGTAATAGCTTGGGTGTGCCAGAATCGTTGCAAGAAGGTTATATAGTAGCAATCAAAGATGCATTTTAAGGATTTAACCGCAGCAGAACAGCGACAGCTGGCTAAACTTTCTACCCCAGAAAAAATTCAGGACTACCTCGACAGTTTGCCGATGAATTTTTCAGATGACGACCCTTGTTTCTCTGTGCGCCAAGTTTTGCAGAAAAAAACTGCGCATTGTTTTGAAGGCGCATTATTGGCTGCAGCAGCACTTTGGTATCATGGCCGGAAACCATTGCTTATGGACCTAACAGCTGCCGAAGACGATGAAGATCATGTTGTGGCCTTATTTCAGAAAGAAAGCCAAGGTAAAAAGTATTGGGGAGCGATTAGTAAAACTAACCATGCGGTACTGCGTTACCGTGAACCCATTTATGCCACGATTCGTGAATTAGCATTGTCCTACTTCCATGAGTATTTTTTGAATAACGGTCGTAAAACCTTACGAACCTATTCAGCACCGTTCAATCTAGCTAAATACCACAGTTTGAATTGGCTGACTTCACAAGATAATTTAGTTGAATTAATTGAGCTGATGGCGGACTCTAAGCATCATAAACTTTTAACAACGCAGCAAATAAAAAATTTGCGCAAGGCAGATGAAATTGAAATTAAAGCCGGCAAAATTATTGAGTGGACTCCTGGACACCGCTAGTAAGCACTGCCTTCACGAACCATGGTGTAATGTTTTAACCAGTCGACTAGCTGCTCCGCTGGTAGGGGTTTGCTAATTAAGTATCCTTGGGCAATATCGCATTCCATTGACCGCAGTAAAGCAAACTGATGTTCATCTTCTACTCCTTCGGCACAGACTGTTAAGCCTAAACTTTGTCCCATGGAAATGATCGCGCGAATAATTGTCGAATCCTGTGGGTCTGTAATAGCGTGTTTTACAAAAGATTTATCTATTTTAAGTTTTTGTACTGGGAATTTTTTTAAATAACTCAGTGAGGAATAACCAGTGCCAAAATCATCGATGGAAATCGAAATTCCTAATTCTTTTAAGTCATTAAGTTTTAAGCTAGTGCGCGCAATATTATCCATGGCTACACTCTCAGTTATTTCAACTTCAAGGTTTTGTGCGTTGTAACCAGTTTTGTTTAGTGAATCAGTAATAGTGCTCACTAGCTCAGCTTCGGAAAACTGGCGAGCCGACAAATTCACAGTAACTTTTAATGGAAAGCCAGCTTGCTCAAAAATTTTTCCTTGCTGGCAAACCGTGTCTAATATCCATTTACCAATCGGCACAATCATACCGGTTTCTTCTGAAAGGGGGATAAAGTCAAATGGATGAACTATCCCTAACTTGGGATGGTGCCAACGTACCAATGACTCCGCACCCAAGACTTTACCAGTCTTTATATCAATAAAAGGCTGATACTCCATACGTAATTGGTTGTTTGTTACCGCTGTTCGCAAATCTTGTTCTAAAGACAACTTACTACCAGATTGCAAATTCATGCTGTAGTCATAGAATTGGTAACGGTTGCGGCCAGCATCTTTAGCGCGGTACAAAGCCGTGTCTGCATTTTTTAGGAGCGAGTAAATATCCTGACCATCATCGGCAAACATGGCAATTCCCATGCTAGCAGTTACGTGAAGGTTGTGGTCTTGTACATTGATACTTGGCCGAATACTCTCCAGAATTTTATTTGCAACCTTACCAATGTTTTGCGCGGAATGCACTTCGTTAATTAGCAGCACAAATTCATCTCCACCTAACCGAGCAACAATATCTACTTTGCGGACTGCTTTTTTTAGTCGAGCAGCTACCTCTTTTAAGACTAAATCACCAATCCCATGACCCAAGGTGTCGTTAATGGTTTTAAATCTGTCTAAGTCTAGGAATATTAATCCTATTTTGTTGCCATGGCGTACAGCCATAGATTTAGAGATATTAAAATGTTCGTCTAATGCTTTTCGGTTAGCTAGACCGGTTAAGGTGTCGTGCATAGCATGATACCGAATAGTTTCCTCAGCTTCCTTAAGCTCAGTAACATCGCGCATAATTTTGGAATAACCTTCCAAGGTGCCATCCTCGGCCCAAATTGGGGTGACTGTAGCTACGGCATAGAAAGTTGTGCCATCTTTGCGAACTCGGATTCCTTCCACAACAGTAGTGCCTTTTGTTTTGGCATCTTCCAGTTCTTTTAAATGCGCGTCGTCTCTTTGATCTTTGGCAGTGAAGAAAATACTCATAGACATTCCAACAATTTCTTGTTCAGTGTAACCTAAAATATTGCCAATTCCTTCGTTCCAGCTAGTTACTTGACCGTTAGGATCTAAGTGAAAAATAGCGTAATCTTCAATCACTTCAATTAAGTTGCGAAACATCCGCTCTCGTTCTTGTAAATCCCGAGTTTGTTTGGCTAACTTTTCTTCAAAGCCCTTTTTTAAATCTTGCAGTTCAGCTTCGTTAAGCTTCCGTTTAGTAATGTCTAAAGACACTTTAAATACTTCCAGAACTTTGCCGTCTGTATCTCGACTGAGTACACTGCCTTCAGTTTGTAGCCATACCCAGGAGCCATTTTTATGCTTTATTCGGTATTCAAAACTACTGATTGGTTCGTCGGTCTGTGACATAAGCCTGGTAGTGTTGGCTTTTTCTAGCGCTGCTTGATTTTTTGCTATCAGCATAGAAACATCATCAGGGTGAATAAGACTAATTACAAATTCCATTCCACCATTAATAAAATCCTCGGGCTCGTATCCGAGAATTTTTTTCACTGCTTTGTTAACATAGGTATATACCCCAGTTTGGGTATTATATACTGCAATAAGTGCCGGCGCGCTATCTGCCAGGTTTGCTAGCATTTCATCTCGTAACTTCATAACTTCATTATAGTACAGAGGAAACCTTAAAAAAATATGAGGTAATTTTCAGATTAATTTCATACCCAAGCCATAAGGTATAATAGACGTATCTATTTATTTTTTTAACTATTTTTATAATGGAAATATTCTCCAGGCAGGGGATTAAATAATGCCAACAGACCTACACGGTAAAATTTTAGCTGTAATGACAGATTATTTAGGGTCAGCTGGAGAGCGGTTTGTGAACAGGCAAATCCAGTGTCATTTATGCAAAGATCCAGATACTATCTCGCGCGCCGATATTCCTGCTTTGGCAATTCGTATTCGTAGCGGTCTCTTGGTTCTTACAAACAACGAGTCTGTGGTGGAAGAAGCTTACCAGAGAATTACTGGCTTGGCTGATTCTCAGAACTAGTGTAAACTTAGTTCGTGAGAATTGCCTTATGAGAATTGAAGAGGATTTAAAACTGGACTATACCGATGTGCTGCTCCGCCCCAAGCGGAGCACTTTAACGTCTCGGAAAGAAGTGGAACTTGAGCGCGAGTTTAGTTTTTACCATTCGCCGAAAAAATGGCGCGGGGTGCCGATTATGACTGCAAACATGGCCACTTGTGGTACTTTTGAAATGGCGCGCGTTTTAGCGCCCCACAAAATGATTACCACCTTCCACAAGTATTATTCAATCGAAGGTTACCGAAAATTTTTCACAGATTTTAATGACCCAGATTACGTCGTTTACACCTTGGGAATTCGTGATGAAGATATTACGCAGTTGAAGGAAATGATTAAAGCAGATTTAATGCAACATTTTTCCTTTGTTTGTATTGATGTTCCCAATGGCTACTTAGAACATTTTGTTGAATCTGTTAAGCTGGTAAGACAACTGTTGCCGCAGCATATTATTATTGCCGGCAATGTG
>CAZYSI010000027.1:0-9990 GCA_964650345.1 uncultured Candidatus Saccharibacteria bacterium
TGCCGACACACGAGCCAACGCACATAAGCAACGAACGCAAAGCCCGAAAACGTTATCTGCTATCCTAAACCATTCAGCCGTTCTAAAGCGGTTTCGTAATTTTTAACTGACCATACAGAAGTACCGAATGTTTCGCTCCCAATTCTTGGGGTATAAATTGATTTACTCATTTTAATTCTGTCTTTAAATTAATTCATTTACAATATTCTTCCAACACACCCTTAGCCTCAAATAAACTATCAATCTTATCTTTAATCCCGCTAAGATTAGATATCGCATAGATGGCCGCAAAATGGGGCTGCATGGCCGGCAAATACTTCACCACCTCGTATATCGTTGGAAACTCATCCGGTGATGGTGTTGTCATCCACTTATAAAACGATTTTATCCGGTCTATATTCGCAATTGCAGGTAATACCTCTGCCCCCTTTACACCCGACACGCCTTTATATATCGCATACATATTAAAATGAATGAAGTCATAAATACTTTCTTTCAGATACGCACGGGCATTTATACCTTCTTTCTTTTCATAGGTAGTTTCCGAAGCACTGTGCAGCTTAAACTCCCACTCCAACTTCGTATTACTCAATTCTATTATCCTTATCATAACTTCAATGCTAATGTGTTTTTTTTACCTGTGTCAAAAACCTTCTCCCTTTTTGGTTGTCTCTTGTAATGGGGCTGTTCTGTATCACCACAAGAAGTTGCTCCTTGATATACTTTGTCCACTCATTAAACGATAGTTGCTCGTTCGGAATTACCGTCTTTCTGCATCCCGGGGCAACTGTCTTCGACAGCTGTTTAATAGTTAATGATGTATAGTGCATTGTTTTTTGTTATTAAAATGTTTGTAGTAAAATTCACACCATGCAGCAACAACATGTCCTGCAAATCATAAAATCGGGCAATGTTTGTAAACGCTTTTTTCATATTGTCTTTTTATTTCAATTGATTGTCTGAATAAATGCAGAACCCTCAACATAATACTGACGATTCTGCATCCCTTTTCACTGCTGCGACATGGTGTCTGCTGGCAACGGTACAGGTGTAGGATTGGTAACTACCGGAATATCACTCTTCGGATCCTCCGTATTACACGATTTGTAAACGAAGGTGAGAGCAACAATAGCAGCTCCAATGGCAACTATGTACCATTTGTTGTTTGTTTTGACGTCTGTTGACATGTTGTTTGAATTTATTAGTTATTATATTATTTGTAAGTACTAATCCTGTATGGTCTTTTTGTCTGCAAGCAAATTGTTTATGCTTCGATCCATCGCTGCTCGCGATGGAAAATCTTTCTCCAGGGTAAACCACTCCCTTCTTTCTGCAGTCTTTGCTTTTATGCGCATATCAAAATTAAATCCCGATATGTGTCTGCTTTCTTCCCGGATGATTGTAAATCCCGAATCCAATAGTTTTTGATGATCTTTTGCTGTCATAAATTTTATGTTTTTTATTTAAATGTGTTTATATATTTTTCCCTTATTATAAAAATCCATCTCCATCACCATCTTTGTTTTTGTCTATGCCTATTGCCCATATCCACGAAACAATTATCAGTATCAAACTGCCTATGACTATCAATAATGCTTTTTCCATACTTCCTTTGTTTATATAATTTTTTTAAAACGGCATATTCATTTCGCTGCTCATATCCCCACCGCTCAGCTGCATTAACTGTGTCACATGGAGCGTTCTCTTTACTTTTTCTGTCCCGGAATTATCGGTCCACTTATTCTCTTTAAGCTCGCCTGTAACCTGAAGCTTATACATATTGCTTAGTTTACTCTCATTATCTAGATTGGTATCATAACACTTGTAAAGGCGTTTGTCTTCTACTTGTTTGTCGAGTAACATATAACTATGATCAACAGAAATCTCATAACATAAGGTAGGCTTGCCCGATACATGTTGCAGCCTGTACTGGCCGAATAATGTTCCGGTAAGTGTTGAAAGAATGCGTTCTGACGAGTCACTCTTTTCTAACTCTAGAGGAACACCAAGCACATCATAGTTAAATAAAAATCCACTCGTAATCTGACGGTCCCCATGCTTACTCACATAACTACTGCTCCTGCTTCTGCCTAAGTAT
This sequence comes from uncultured Candidatus Saccharibacteria bacterium, assembly GCA_964650345.1. Taxonomy (GTDB): domain Bacteria; phylum Patescibacteriota; class Doudnabacteria; order UBA920; family UBA920; genus UBA920. The sequence goes on from CAZYSI010000027.1 coordinate 2,099, forward strand.
CCGCGTGCAGTCGTCAAATACAATTCTATTGTCTTCAGGTTCACACCGTTCTTACCATTCTGCCGTCTGAAAGATTCCATATAAAGTTTATGTATGGTTGTCAGTCGCAGAAACAATATTTTAACCGGTTGTGGAAATTTGCGTTCAGTGCCATCGACATTAACACTCAAATGTGTTTCTATTTTAAAGTGAAAACCTTCTTCTATCTCGCCCGTCTCCATCAGATACACTATCGTATTCCAGAAGTCTGCCAGCGAATCGCTCTCCGATATAAGCGCACTCAATCTTATAACCTCGCTATGTACCGTTTTATAAAAATATTCCGTGCTGAATGGAAATGAAAATTTTTCACTGAAAAAATTAATGCATGTAGCCATAGCACAATAATTTCGCAACACACGCTCATTAAACGATGTGCCAACAGAGGTTATTTTCTCTCGCATTTCGCTGAAAGTTTCTGCAAAAAGCATCGGATATTTTTTCTTGAACTCGTTCCTGTACTGCAATACTTCCGGAAGCATTCCGCTCAATCCCTTACTTTCTAATGCTTTTAATTCCTCATACTGCTTTATTTCTTCCTGTTTAAAAGCGGTATCATCAGCACGCTTCTTAAATGGCACTATGATGCATCGTGTTAAAGCTGCATTATCATCCTTCGTTGATAAATACTGACCGGTTAATAATAAGGCACTTTTTACCGATAATATTTCTGTCTTGTTTTTGTTGCCACCTCGACCACGCTCTCTTGCTATTCCGTCATAACTCGCTTTAACAGCTTCAAAGCGCTCTTCCCTTATCGTAGTATCATTAAATTCATCAAACCAAACCACACAATTGCTATAACGACTAAGCCTGTTTGCAAATGCAAAATCTGTAGAGTGAAATAAATTACATGGAGGCAACTCATTAAAAAATACATTACTGATACTCTCAGCAAACTTACTCTTACCACTGCCTTTCTCTCCGTATGCCGATAGCAATGGACAGTTCTTGTCAATACTTCTCACAACATCCTGAAACAATCCTATCAACATAAAGGCAATGCCGAACATACCACTATTACTTTCCGTATATACCGCTACAATCCGCTTGCACCACTCCTCAAAAGTTATCTGAGGCTCCGCATAATGCAGGTAACGGTCATTCGCATACTCATCATCATCTTTACGCGCATTGGCATATATGCTGCTGGCACTCGGTGAATAATATTTCTTGCCATCAGCATCAACCGTGCCTCGTTCATCCATTCCGATAAACTCCTTACCTTGGATGATACCATTGTGATAAGCAAAAAATCCCTCTTCCTGCCATCCCAGTGTTTTCAACTCATAACATACTTCAAACTTTTCACCATAAACCTTTAGCAGCTTCATCAGGTGTTGTTTTGTTCCGAAAAAAATGTTGTTCCCGGGTAACTGATAAATGCTGCCTGCAAAGTGATCCACACTCAGCATCAAGCGGCTGTCAATATCAACGAGCTGTCGGCTGATGCCGTTGTATATCTCAAGAATGCGTTTATTGTCCTGCTTGCTCACCACATGGAGCATGGGCTTTATCACAAAGTTGCTCTGTTGCTGCCATTCCTTCAATCCACTCGGAAAGTAGTAGCCTGTATGATCTGCTCCTTTTTCCAAAGAATAAAAACCATTCCTGTAAGCTTCTTCTACGTTCACTCCTCTGGGCAAACTCCACTGTACATCATCAGGAACATTTGTTCTTTGCGATTCATCACGCTCACTTTCTTCTGCACAGGAGGTCAGTTGTTTCTTTAGTAAACTGCTCTTAATTTTACATTGCTTGCTTATTAATTCAGCATACTTCTCTCGCTTCACTACATTGCCAATATTCATCAGCATAAAACCAATGATGCGAACTGCATTCGCATACTTATCAGGGTCTGTTCCTGCTTTTTCCATCACATAGCGTGCTTTATAAATAACAGCATCTTGTTTTTGTTCTTCTATTCCCTTAATTAAATCCGTCATAAATATTTCCCTGCTGCCTATATCGTTATTACATTTTCCGCTATCAAATCATATTCAGAACAATCTTGATATTCTGAACTATAATCCGCAGGATCTTTCCCCTCCGGCATCGGTAATATATCCACTTTAAAACCTTGTTCAAGTAATGTATCTATGTCATTCATCACAGCCTTCATCCCTGCATTGTCACCATCGCGGGCTATTACTACATGGTCACAATATTTTTTAAGTAGTCTTGCTTGGTGGTCGGTTAGTGCTGTGCCACATGTAGCCACTGTATTATTGGCCCCCGCCTGATGAAAACATATCACATCCGTATAGCCCTCTGTCAATATAGCAAACCTGTGTTGTTTAATTCCTTCTTTTGCAAAATACAAACCATACAATAGTTTGCTTTTATTATAAATGTCATTGTTCGTTGAGTTAAGATATTTAGGTATTCCTTGTTGCTTGAGTGCTTCTGTATTCAACAGGCTTCGCCCTCCAAATGCAACTATATTCCCTTTCTCATCATGTATAGGAAACATCACACGGCCACGCCAGGCATCATAATTCTGTCCATTTTTATTGCGCACCAAACCCAGCTTGTTAGCCTGCTCCCACAATCCTTTTTCTATTATTGACGGTGTAAGAAATCGCCACTCATCAGGTGACCAGCCTAAGCACCATTGCACTACACTATCCACATTGATACCTCTTGTTAATAGATAATCAAGTTCCGTTGTATGGTTAATCTGTAGTCCGGTAGTTGTTTCAAAAGGCCTGTACAATTGCTTATGCCACTGCCGCGCTGCTGCACTGTTTATTTTGTAAAGCATGGCTTTCTCTTCTACTTGCTGTTCTCGTGCACGCTTTTCTTCCGGTGAAGTTTTTTCTTCTTCCATAGTGATATGGTAAAAATCACCGGCCCATTTAATGGCATCTATAAAGTTCATGTGCTCATGCTCCATTATAAATTTCAAGCCATCACCGGATATCCCACAACCAAAGCACTTGTAGATACCTTTAGAGGGCGATACAGTAAATGATGGCGTTTTTTCCTCATGAAATGGGCATAGTCCTGTTAATATGGAACCACGTTTCTGTAATTTATGTACCGATAATTTTTCTATCACATCGGCCACTTGTATGGCATCTTTGACCTGTTGTAAGCTTTGTTGGGAAATCATTTTATCTCAATTTTAAAATCCTGTGTAAATTGTTGAATCATTTTCGCACGCTTGCGTTTTAAAATACGTAGCAGAACATCCTGCACTTGTGCCATTTCTTCCGGATTAAGTGCCATGCAAAAATTAAAACTAATTGAATCTGGTAACAGAAAATTGCGTTGCACAATTGAAAGTAAATCTTGTTCGCGCAAGGTGTTTTCAGTGCGCATCTTTGGTATATTAATATAAAATTTAAACCCTGAATCTTCAACATACTTTTCCAAACAGTAGTTATGCTCAGCCTCTATAAATCCTATACCGTCAGAGTTCTCCTCGTATAATTTAAGTAATTCCTTTAGCTCTTGTAACTTGTTCATACTAATATTTTAACTGTTTGCCCCACTTAATATTCATAAAGCTGCCCTATTAATTTTTTCCAGACAAACTCTATAAATGCCCATACAATACTTAAACTCTGTCTGTCCATTACTAAATGCGGCCAGCAATAATTCTCTGTTGGGCTGCACCATCAAATCTGTTTCCGAGATTATTTTATAAAGCACTTCTACGGAGTGTGCTCTTGCCATTAGCTTATCTGTGTAATACCAACTGTATATGTCAATGTACATAACTGTTTTTTTTAAGTTGAGAATGTGGAAGGAATCGAACCCTCATACAGGTAATAAAATCAATAAACTCCCCGTGTAAACCATTACTCACATTCTAAGTGCCAGAGTTCGGCTTCTCTGACTAATCGGAATTAACCACCTAATTATATAAATCAAAAACTGAAAAGAACGAGAGCCGTATTTTTTATTGGTTGCAACGGCTTTCCATTTTTAATGGATCATACCATCACACTTCCTTTTGTAATCTTACTTTTCAAAAGAGCTCCAAGCCTCTTGATCTGAAAAAGAAATTTATTTTCTTTTTTGTCAACCACACCGGCCCTCTTCAATAAGTTCTCTAAGACCTTCACCTCTTTCTTAAAAGTGTTGGTTTGCTTATGCATTTTTATAAGCGCATTGAGTTTATCATCAAATGCAGCTATGCGGCAACGAGTAACCTTAAAAAACAAATTGTGATGTGCTGCTTGATCTCTCCAGATTTTCTTATGCTCCATGTACCAAATCGTTTGTTCATCCGGTGTCAAATCATCCAGCTTTGCTAAAAACGTGTTCACAATGTTGTTCAGCGACTCTTCCGCTTTATCAGATTCTTTTTGAACCTGTCTTGCTCTGTTTCGCTTTCTGTAACTATCTTTTATTTTATTCCTCATAGACACCAATCAATAAATCCTTTGATGGCTATAATCGAAATCGTCATTACGGCTGTTGCAAATAATGTTAACATAATCACAATGCCGTAGAATCCGTTGGGTTCGTCTGTGGGATCACATCCGAAGTACTTTTTTTCATTAGTGTTTCGCATATATTTATGATTTTTAGATAATCGGTTAAACTTTTTTTGTAACTGATATTATATGGATGCGGTAATATTTCTTCCAAGGGTCCACGAAGCCGCAAAACATCCTTGCGTAATAATGCCAATGGGTATTGATCAAGCAACAGATGATTATAAAAAACATTCACTTTTTCCCATGCCACTATCTTTTCCTTCCTGCGGTAAAAGTCACTCAATGAGTGTTGCTTTATCATCCGGCAATGATGTACATAGCTTCGCAATTGTGCCTTAATTGTGCTGCTAAGCGTTGGTGCTTGCAACAATTTGTTCGGTGCTGAGTGGGGAATTTGATTTTTCATAACTCTTTATTTTTAGTTCGGTTAAATAAACATTGGCATCTTTCACTTCTATACTTAGTGCCCTGGCTATATGTACCTCAAGTTTTGCACCCCTACTATCTTCCCAATCCGGAAGCGTAAGAACAAGGTCACAATTTATCAACTCTGCTATACACCTGCGCATGTAGTAGTCCCATGTCTGATCTGTATCATCAGCATCAAACAACTCATGTGGCACCACAACGTTGCCTGCGCCTTCGCCCATTTGCATCAGTGAGTCGCGCAGGCTGGTGAATGATTCTATGTTTAACATGGGGCGGCCGGTTATTGGACCGCTTAGATAGGTTCTCTTAGAATTCATACTCGTTGTGATTTACGCTTAACAGAAGGTTTTTTTACGGAGGTTGTCCAGAAATTGTCTATAAGGTATTGTGCATTGAATTGTGGGTTCCTTGTACGTAACACCTGTACCAGATATTTTAGATGTGTCGAAGTCATTCGGCCGGGTTTATGTTTGATAGATGTAAGCATGCGCTTACTGCCAACCATTTTCTCCAGCAGCTCCATCTCTTTCATGGTAAGGGTCTCGTTTAAAAAATCAGAGAATGTTTGCATTATGTATAATTTAATTTATATTTAAGTGCAAATAAGCGCACTTAATGAATAATAATGAGTAATATTTATTATTTGTTATCAACATAGGCGTGTTAATTGTGTAATTTTGAACAATATATGTATAAAAAAGAGTTACATAAGAAAGCGAAAACAATCGGTTATCAGAAAAAAAAACTGACACATGGTGAGTTGTTAAAGCGAATTATTGAATGGTATGGTCATGGTGATGAGGCATTCGCTCAGCTTCCGCTCATTAACAAAACAAGAGGTTGGGTCACCAAGAATAAATTGGCCGAAAAAATAATGATGAAAAATCGTTACGCTATATGTAGCCAGTTTAATATTCCCATGAGCTTTTGGGATGGCGAATACGAGTTACCACTCAGGTTCACTGATGCAGCTATTCAGGTCGAAGTAAAATATAATTTATTGATAGACGAAAAAAATGAGGAGATTAACAAAATGAAAGCAGAAATATCAAATCTTAAAGAACAGTTGCTGGAAACACTCAAACGTAACAACGATCTGCATCAACGTTTAGATTTTATTAAGAAATAAAAACATCTCTCCGCCTAATACATTCGCTACTTTTTTCTTCTGTCCGAAATTTTACACCATAATGAAATTCAAATCAATACAATGTCAGTGAAGAATCCCTCTCTCTCCGCGAACAAGAGGAAAAAGCATGTGTATGTGAGAGTTACAAAAAATTCCGACACTTCGCCCAAACCTCTCGGACAGTTCAATAGTGATTACGCTCAACAGAAGGACGTAAACATCACTGTAATGAACGAAACTAATTTTTCAATTCCGGTGCTGCACGAAAGCAGCACCGAATGGTACATCGATTTTAATTTCAGAAATCCTGAAACCGGCAAGTTCGTACGATTCAAACGTACCGAGGGGTTACAACGCTGCGCTACTGATCACGAGAAGCGTATTCATGGGGCAATGTTAATTGCCAAGTACCACAACAAACTTGCTGAAGGGTGGAATCCATTCAATGATATGAGAAAAGCACCGGTGGTAAATCATCTGGCCTATAAACATGTCAAACGAAAAGAATACGACCCTGACTATAATATCATCTTCTGGATGAACCGATACATCCAAAGCCGGGTAGATCTATGTGCAAGAGATAAAAGTGTTAGTACCTACGCAAGCAAAATGCGCTTTTTTCAAAAATTTATCGAAAGAAAAAAAATCAGTCACCTTATCTACACGGCCATTACGGTCGAGCATGCAAGGCTCTTTGCCAACGAACTTCTTTCCGGTGATGCTACCGGCAATAAACTCTCGCCTAAAACTTTCAATGCCTATATCCAAACATTAAGAAGTATGTGGAACTGGCTTGCCGAAGAAAACGAAAACATTAACCTAAGTAACATCTGGAAAAAAATAAAATTAATGAAAATTAATCCCTTCCCAAGGGTACTTACTTTCAGTCAACAACAACGTAACACAATCTTCGAACATTTAATGGTACATGACAAATGGCTCTACATTGTTTGCCGGATGATCTATAAAACATACATTCGACCCGGAAGGGAAATGACAGGATTAAGAATACGCGACTTTGATTTTGCTGACGGTAAAATTTGGATTCCTGCCGACATCAGCAAAAATAAAAAAATGCAATGGGTGCCCATGCCTAACGATATCAAAGAATGGCTCATGAACGAAGGTGTACAAAATTTAGCGCCATCACTCTATATATTCGGAAAAGACGGGCCATCACATGTACCCGCTTCTCGCGACCATTGGAGCAAGCGCTTCGACAAATACAAAAAGATTTTACACATTGCAAAAGGTCAAAGCATCTATGTCTTTAAACACACCGGTAATATGGTAGCACGTAAAAATGGAATGGACATTGTGCAGCAAATGCAGCACAACCGCCACCATAGCCTTGACGAAATGAGAGCTTACCTACGTTCCATCGATGCCGGAAACCCCGATGATGTAGATAGATATATAACCGACTAATCCAGCTGCGTCATCAATTCAAACATTTGTTCCATTCGCGAAAGTAATGCATAGTGAGATTGTAGCTCTCCCAGCTCACCACTGAACTCCGGGTTAAACCCTTCCACCATAAAATCTTTAATCTGTCGCAATCGCATGGGCAAATCACATTCACACATTAGATTAACAACAGGTGCCAGATTGATTTTTTGTAAACCCGTGCCATCCTTTTTATTGATTTCAATAATTTTATCTGTAAGCATTTTTTGTAGAATTTTATTTTCTGCATTACTAATCTTATGCCCATTTTCTGAAAATAAATGAATACATGATTTTTATCATACTAAAAAACAAAGCCACCTTACAATTTAATATAAGGCAGCTTGTTTTACGTGTGTTATACACTGTCTGCTAACTTTCGTTCTGTTTATTTCTTC
>CAZYSI010000028.1:0-9746 GCA_964650345.1 uncultured Candidatus Saccharibacteria bacterium
TTGACACCTTACTCGCTTTCCAAGCGAGCGCACTAGACCACTATGCGACCTCTCCAAGCATTTAAAATTAATAAATTCCCCTAAAATACAGTTTATTTTAACACTATTTAGCACTTTTGTCGAGTTGCCCAAAGAGGCGTTTTACTGGTAATCTGAAAAGAGAAAGTTGTGTAAACTCAAGCTAAAATGCCAGATAACACTTTGCAAGAAATTAAGGATCGACTCGATATTGTAGAGTTAATATCCTCATATATTGCGACTAAAAAAAGCGGTGCTAATTTTAAGGCAACCTGCCCTTTTCACAATGAGAAGACTGCCAGTCTCATGATTTCTCCACAAAAGCAGATTTGGCATTGTTTTGGGTGTGGTGAAGGTGGCGACATTTTCGGTTTCGTAATGCGTTACGAAAATTTAGAATTTCGCGAAGCACTGCAACAACTGGCGCAGCGCGCTGGCGTGACTTTACCGGAACGAGGGCATTTTGGCGGCGAAGATAAAAAAGTAAGTGAAGATTTAATCCGCATTAATAATTTTACTGCAAAATTTTACCACAAACAGTTAGAGACCAGTAGCGCAACAGAAGCCCGTGAGTATTTAACCGAACGCGGCTTAAGCGAACAAACAATTAGCAATTGGGAGATAGGTTTCGCGCCCGATAGTTTTGATGCACTCTCCAAGGCTTTGCAAACAAAAAATGTTACTTCGCAAAGCGCACTCCTAGCAGGGGTTGTGGCAAAGAATGACCGTGGTAATGTGTTTGACCGTTTCCGTAATCGGATTACTTTCCCGATTAAAAATTTTTATGGTGACGTAGTGGGTTTTACGGCACGTAGTTTGCCGAGCAGTGAAATTGGCAAAGATGGACAAGTGCAGGCTAAGTATATTAATAGCCCAGAAACCGCAGTGTACAACAAAAGTAAAATTTTGTTTGGATTACATAGCGCTAAAGCAGCGATCCGTAAAACCGACGAAGCTGTAGTTGTAGAAGGGCAAATGGATTGCATTACCGCACACCAAGCTGGCTTCGATAACACCGTTGCTACTAGTGGTACAGCTATGACTGAAGACCATCTGCGATTAATTGGTCGTTTGACTAAGAATTTAAAATTTTGTTTTGACTCTGACCTGGCTGGTATTCAAGCCTTGCGCCGGGCAGGTGAGTTGGCAATGGCTATGGGTTTCCGAATCAAAGTCGTTGTGCTGAAAGACGCTAAAGATCCTGATGAATTAATTCACTCTAATCCTGGAGCGTGGCGTAAAGCAATTGCCGATGCCGCCTGGTTTATAGACTATTATTTACATTTAGCCGAGCAGCAGTATCAATTTGGTAGTCTAGAGCAAAAACAATATTTGACTGCAGAAGTAATCCCACTACTCCGATACGTTAACAACCCTTTAGAACAAGGGCATTATATTAGGCTAATTAGCGAAACCTTTGCAGTTACGGAAAATGAGCTACGCGCTGCATTAAAATCAGGGACAGTTGGAAATACTGCTAGCACCTTAATAAACCAGTCTATTAACCGCCGCGACCCATTGCCAAAACCAGTGATGATTACCCAAGAAAGCATTCGTGAAAAAGAGATTTTAGGTGGACTTTTAACCTATAATGAGTTTCGAACATTTGTGGCAGAAGAAGGTTTGCCAACTGAATATATTACCCCAGCTCTACAAGCTAGTATTAATGCAGCTCTCATTAATGAACCGCTGCCTGAGCACGAAAATACACCGGCCCGCCAAGCACTTGCCAATGAAGCCCAGTTTATGGTAGAATCTACTTTAGAAAACCTAGAAGGTAATGAGTTGGCGCTTATGCGCGAGCTAAAGAAAAGCTTTTATTTGTTTAAAAAGGCAGGCATTAATAAGCAATTGCAAGATGCCACGACAGCCATCAAAAAAGCTGAAGCGCTTCACGACAATTCCGCTGTAAATCAGTACACAAAACTGTTTGCCGAGTTGAGTAACGAGCGGTACGCTCTCGAACAAAAACTAGAAAGTTAGTAGAGAGTTAGAAATAAAAATACAATTTATTAGTTTGAGCTAATACCAGAGTGAATCTGCGAGTTTGCGATTTGCCATGGTGCTTGGCTACCTATTTATTAATCAATATTTAATGGCATCTAAACCTAAAAAAACAACAAAGAAGGCTACAAAGCCGGCTAAGAAACAAGCAACCAAACCGACTAAGAAAATAGCGGCAAAGAAAGTTGTTAAGAAAACCGTAAAGCCGGCTAAGAAACCAGTAGTTAAATCTGCCGCAAAGCCGACGGCGAAAACTAAAATTAAACTAGTAACCAAGCCAAATCTTAGCGCCGAAGAGCAATCTCGTCTCGATGCGCAATTGGCTGAGTTAATGCACAAAGGTAAGGCGCGCGGCTTTGTAACTGAGGCGGAAATTTTGCATGTCTTCCCGACATTAGAAAACGATATCAATGCAATTGAGTCAGTTATGGATGCGTTGGAGGCTGGTGGTATTGAGTTGGTTGACCAAGAAGTAGCGAGTGTTTGGGAGCAGAGTAAGGGCAGCGTAGAGTCAGAAGAATCTGCTGGGAAGAAGAAGAAAGATGAACTTTTGGAAGGTTTTGACCTTGGTGATATTTATGACGATTCAATTCAAATGTACCTTCGTGAAATCGGTAAGGTCCCTCTTCTTAAGAGCGAGGAAGAAATTGACTTAGCGAAACGGATTATTAAAGGCGATGAAGCAGCTCGCAAACGTTTAACCGAGGCTAATCTTCGTTTGGTGGTATCGATTGCTAAAAAGTACATGGGCCGTAACTTGGGTTTGCTGGATTTAATTCAAGAAGGGAATTTAGGGTTATTTCGTGCCGTAGAAAAATTTGACTGGACTAAAGGGTTTAAGTTTTCAACTTATGCCACTTGGTGGATCCGTCAGGCTATTACCCGCGCCTTAGCTGACCAGTCGCGTACTATTCGTATTCCAGTGCACATGGTGGAGACTTTGAATAAGTATGCTCAAGCAGAACGTTCTTTAGTCCAAGATTTAGGACGTGAACCATTGCCCGAAGAAATTGCTGCAGAAATGGGAATCGATGTTGAAAAAGTCTACCATTTAAAAAAGATTTCTCAGGAAACAGTTTCAATTGATGCGCCGGTAGGTGATGATGGTCCAGATGATGAAGGCTCGTACTTACAAGATTTTATTGAAGACGAAGACCGGCCAAAACCGACTGAACAAGCTGGTAGACAGCTCCTCAAAGAATACGTGCAAAATATTTTACGTGACCTAGACCCGCGTGAACAGAAAATTCTAAAAATGCGGTTCGGTCTGGAAGATGGTGTTACTCATACTTTAGAAGAAGTAGGCGAGGAGTTTGGTGTAACCCGCGAACGTATTCGTCAGATTGAAGCTAAGGCTCTGGAGCGGATTAAAGAGCATGGCGATATTCACAAACTACGAGACTACTAAAAGCTATATAAATAGAAAAACGGCTTCGACGGGAGAGTGTCGAGGCCGTTTTGCGTTGGAGTTGTGAGCGCAGCTAAGTGCTGGGAGCCTTTGCTTTGCTGGTGTTGTGATCGTATACACATTTGATTAGATAAACAGCAAGCGGCCCAGTAATGATGGTCGCCACTATCCATCCGAATGCGTAGACCACAGTTTCGGTTACGCCGTGGTAGCGAGGCCAAACCACCATATATACGATGTAGTAACCGATTTTATACAGGCCGAGAAATGAGAAAAGTGCGAGGGTTATCCCGACCCAGAGATGCATATTGCTTCTTGCTTCTTCTAGCTCTATCACCGTAAAATTACCTCCGTATGTCATTTGTCTTCATATTAGCTTAAATCCTAGTGTTGTCAACCAAAAAACGCTGAGAATTTTTTAGTACTCAGCGCTAAAAGTTTCGTAATTTTGCAGCTCTTCTATTGATTCATAATCGACTTTGTCGATCTGCGCTCCTTTTGGACCAATATGGCACCAGCGCAGGAAGTGTTTCAAAGGGTCTACTTCTCCTTCTACTTCAATTATTACCTTGTTGTCTTCGTAGTTTTTAACTATTCCGGTTAGACCTAGCTCCAAGGCCTGCTCAATAGCAGCAAAACGAAAACCGACTTTCTGAACTTTTCCGTGAATAGTAATAGTAACGTGTTTTTTCATGACAATTCTTTAAGATCATTTAATACTTGCTGCGCATGTTCAGCGGGTTTAACCTTTTCGTATATTCGCACAATTTTGCCTTGCGGGTCAACTAGGTATGAATTACGCAGTGTACCCATATACTTCCGGCCGTACATAGATTTTTCTGCCCATATGCCATACTTGGTTACGACTTTTTTGTCCTCGTCGGCTAGCAAGGTAAACGGCAATTTGTATTTATCGGCAAATTTTTTATGACTAGCTATGGAGTCAGTACTAATTCCAAAAACTTTCGCTTTCAGTTTGCCGAACTTTGGGAAGTTGTCGCGCAAAGTGCACGCTTCGGTTGTGCAGCCTGGAGTATCATCTTTTGGATAGAAATAGATTAGCACGAATTGTCCTTGGTAGTCGGATAGTTTGTGTTGTTTGCCGTCTTGGTCCGGGAGTTTGAAATCTGGTGCCTTTGAGTTTATTTTAATCATGGTTATACAGTTTATTTAGTTACTCCCAGCTAACGTTAGCAGCTAGGCTTTTTGGCATTAAGACAATCCAAGTTTGGCCTGGTTGGAATTTCATAGCCTGAGTTTCACCAGCGCCATTGGTGGTTATGTATTCAGTAAACCCATTTTTGTAGCGCCAAGTACCATTGGTCATTTTTCCACCTGTAAACAGAATAGCGCGACCATCTTCTTCTAATCGCAAACCTAACCCATTCGCCGGTTCCATGGGGACAATATAATCATCTACATATTGGATTAGGACATTGCGCATATAAACTGGTTGTTGATTATTTTTGTCGATAGCAGACTTAGTTCCATTACTACGCGCGTATAGTCCGGTTGATGGATCAAAGGTAAAATTGGCAGTATAGTTGTCGTCGAAGAATTTAGCAGAAATTTTGTTTGTTGTAGTCTGGAGTTCTCCGGTAGGAATGGTCTCGAATTCCCCCAGCTTCACTGGGGTCCAGTCTTTCCAGTCTTTCTTTTCAATCAAAGTGTGAAGTAAGTCCATAGAAGTGTAGGCGTTGTGTGGCGCGGCGCGTTCTTTGCTGCGATAGAAGTAATCACCAAAAAAATATTGATTTAAATCAGTGAGTTTCTTGTGCACATCTGCATTAAGTTCGTTTAGTGCAAGAGTACTACCTCCAACGTGGGCGTAAACTGCACCCCACTGGTTCGCAATGTGATTGAAATATGGTCGGGCCGAGCGAATCGGTCCAATTTCTTCAACATTTTGAGTTTGGAACAGCGCCAAAAAGCGGGTAATCCCGCCCTCGGCTAAAGTTTCGTAAACAATATCGGCTTTGGTTAATCCTGACTGCGGTCTTGCATTGGTGTGATTTTCAATCACTACGGCCACTGGCCTAGTAGTGGCAATTTGTTTTGAGGTTAGAACGCCATGAATTGCTGGTAGTTGCGTCTCGGTTTCTGTAGAATCTTTTGGTCCTATTAACCTATCTTTCAACTGATACTTCCAAAACAAAGCCGTACCAACGAGGGCGATAATTATGGCTCCAATAATGACGAGTTTGTTTTTCATAGATTTGAATAATTTATTTTTGTTTTATAAATTGTTGGAACAATTTATAGAACCTTGGTTTGGTAATCAGTGAGCTGCTCATGTGGTCACCTCTGCTCAGAGTAACTAGCTTGCTGCCAGTGTCCGTGGCAAATTTTTTAGTGATGCTATACGGGCAAGTCCTATCGTCTTTGGCATGAATGATTAAGTTTTTACTCCCTTCAATTTCAGCTGTATGGTTAATGGGATTAAAAAATTTACCGCTTTGTAATTTTTTCCAGACACCTGGTGCAAATCGAAATGCGGGCCCATACCCTTCGGCAAAGTATCGGATCATTTTCGGGTATGGTTCATCTGGTCCTGGTCGGGTCCAGTCAATCAATGGGGAAAAGCTAATAGTTTTATTAACACGCTTGTCTCGACTAGCAAGTAATGCAGCTGCCCCACCAAAACTGCTTGCTAATAAAATTACTTCGTCGGGTTTAACTTTGTACAGCCGTGGTTTATCTTTTTGGTAATTCCATAAATCTGGAAATCCTTTTGGTAATTCATCTAAAATAGCGACAATATCTCTATTTGGCGCAGCAGCTAAGAATTTTCCCGTACTTTCCCAGCTACCGCGATATCTAAAATGGAAGGCCCAATAACCCTTTTTTGCAAAAAATTCGATCAATTTACCTTTCGAAGGAGTTGAAGGTGTTCCGCTAGCAATAATAACAACCCGCTGTTTCTTTGATTTGCGAATCGGGGGTAAGAATTCAGCGACAATACCTGATCTAAATCTTGTTCTTAGTGCATGCATAGCTATATTTTAGCAACTTTTGCTGAATTTATTAATTATTGACGAAAGTCAATTTTAGGAGTAAAATTATTTTTGTCCTAATAAACTATCTAATGAGGAGATTATGCAACCAGCACAACAATTATCACCAGACGCCAACACCACAATCCGCAAGCTGATTAGCTTAAATCAAGAACACTCCGTGAATTTTATCAACTCCCAAAGATCCAGGCAGATTTATAGGGAACAGCACCCTACGGAAATTGGAGTAATGAAATGCATGGACGGCCGGGTTCATTTCCCGGTTATAACAAACACCCCTCTTGGTATCGCACAGCCATGGCGAACCATTGGAGGCAAGTTCGATACCGGCTGGCCTCACTACAAAGAAACCATTGAAGAGTGGGCTGACTACGCTTCAAGTAGAGGTCGTAATTCAGTGGTTTTTGCCACCTATCATTTTGCTCGAGGATTTGCAGGGGAAGATGCAGAGGCGGTAAAGTATCGTTGCTGCGCCGGTTTTAAGTACGACACCGACGCGGCTAAACAAGCCAGCTTTGAGCTGAAAGAGCAATTCCATCGTGTATTTTTGGATGACGGCCTGTACGTAATCCAATGCGGCATAGAGACCGATCTTGAGGCTTTAATACTTCACGCCGAAAATGGCGAGGTTTGGGATTTGGGCGAAGCTCAGGCTATGCCAGAGGATGAGATTTTGCAAAAGCTTCAGCAAATGTACCCAAACATACCGCAGGAAGTTTTGAATGACATTCTTCCTATGGTGGTCGGGAACATCGAGCATGTCGCAAAGGTTAAGGAAGACCCCAAGCCTGCTATTGACTTAGAGCATCGCGAACAAGTGATTGCTGTAGGACGAGGGTTTGACTGGCTTCATACGCCTAACTTCGCTTTGATCATTGGGCCATATTCCGATGAGTGGAAATCAGCTGTTGGAACAGCGGCATCTGTTATCAAGGGTAATCTTGAGGCCAATCGAATTGATCCTAGCGAAGGATTGGCTTTGTTGGTCTCTACACCGTATCGGTCCGAAGGCTATAAGCGTCGGATGGCAATCGAGAAGGCCAAGTACCTTACGCGAGAAGCGAAACGGGTAATTGGTGAAATGGCTCCGGAAATATTGCCCCACCTGCAGGTTCTTACTGGAGTTTGCGATATGAACACTCGGAAGATGTACGTGATCGAGTCGTGAATCAATCCTAATGTGCAAAACTAAAGAGCAGTCGACTTAGACATCGACTGCTCTTATTTTTTTTGAATAGATTTTCTAAATTCTTTGGAAGCTTGAGAAATAAGTTTGGCTTCCAAGTAAGTAATAGGTTTTACCGTTAAGAAGAAACACAACTCCTGTACCGTATTGCTCTACAGAGAATTGTAGCGCATCCATCCCCACGAACTTAATTTGTGTAATGTTATTCACAGCCTGACTATTGCTCAGTTGAGATTTTATGCTGTTTAAAGTATCGGTGCCTGTTTCATTAACTGAAACAATATATTGTAGCTTACCATCTTGGGAGGTAAACCGAATTTGTGAATCTGCTTCTTCAACATTACTGTGTGCAGGTAAGACGGCAGAGAAGCCAAATTTGGAACTTTCGTATTTAATAGGATCAGCAGGGTTAATGCCTGTCGGAGGTGCAACTTTTGAATCTTCCTTCATTTCGTTGCTCGGGCTATTGTTCTGTGCCTCTGATGGTTCGGTAGTACTAGCCCCACTCACTGCTCCGCTCGAGTTACTATCTGCAGGCAAAGGGCTGCCTATAGATGGTTCGTATACCTGAGCAATTTCTGGAGCCTTGTCGTCTTGGTTATCTTTTGAAGAATCATTAGTTGCTGCATAGATAATAAATCCTAACAAGCCAATGATAATTATCCCCGCAATGATCCGCCCAGCTACGGTTAGTCCGCTCCAAGCTTGTCCAAATAAACCTTTAAATTTTTGCCAAATATTACGCATATTTTTCCTATTAAAAACTAAGTATGATAGGTAATTATACGCCTGCTATTAAGCCTCGTCAATGCACTTTTCTGGCAATTTATTAAGGTTTTAATGCGATTTTGTAACCTCGGCCAGAAACGGTATGAATTAATTTTTTTCTTTTTGGAGATTCAATTTTTCTACGTAAGTTAAGAATGTGAGTTTCTAGGGTATTTGAGAATAGGTCAGCATGAATATCCCAGACATGTTCTATAAGGGCTGTGCGTGAAAGGACTCGATCAGTATTCCTGAGCATGTATTCAAGAAGGCCAAATTCTTTACGGGTTAGAGTGACTACTTTTTTACCGCGGGTAACGCGGTAACGCGCTACATCCATTTGTAGATCTCCCAATTCTATGGTGTCCTCAATAATTCCTGGTGGTCGTCTTAACACCGCTCTAGCTCTAGCTGTTAATTCTGTTAGTGAACATTCTTTACTAACACAGTCATCGGCTCCAGACTCTAATAGAGAGACCTTGCGTAGAGTTGCGGGATTATCTGACACCACAATAATTGGCATAGTCTTGCCGCGGGCTCGGATTCGCTTGCAGATTTGACCAGGGCGCGTGGGAGGGGTGTCATCAATTAAAACTAAATCGTAGTCTGCAGTTCTGGCCCAGAAAGACCCTTGGTCAGTTTCTAAAGCATGATCTACAATGAACCCGGCTGCGCGGAATCCAGTAGTAAGCTCTGTTGCTGCCGACAGATCATTAGAAATTATAAGCATGCGCATACTGTGTTACTCCAGTAGTGCCAACCCAAACCCTGATGACACCTTACTAAAAATTTTTAGGTTTAGGGATAAGCTTAAAGTTTTTTAAAGACCATGTCAACGCTTAGTTGTGGACAGCAGGTGGAAAAAATTGGGGACAAATTTTTCTAAAGGAAATCTAAAGTTTTTATAAAGCGAAACGTTCGAAATGGATTTGCGATTTAGGGACACCTAATTCTAGCATTGCATTGCGCAAAGCAATCATCATCGGTGGTGGTCCGCACAAGAATACGTCGCGCTCGGCAATGTCGGGGACTAGTTTTTCCAGCATTGGCCTGTCTAGTCGACCCTGCAAAGCGCCGGTGACTTTTTCGTCAGCGTAAATGTTAGTAATTTTAAACCCATACAGCTTAGAAAGGTCGGATAGTTCTTTTGCGAATACAGTTTCTGCTTGAGTTTTGTTGCTGTAAAGTAGTTGTTTGTCAGCATATCGACCGTCGATCGATTCGAGCATAGAACGGATTGGGGTTATTCCAATCCCACCGGCAATGAATAGTAACTTGTCCCGGGTAATTAGTTTTTCTGTGAATACACCGTGCGGTCCATCAATTAAAACTGGCGTACCAACTTTAATTT
>CAZYSI010000029.1:0-8500 GCA_964650345.1 uncultured Candidatus Saccharibacteria bacterium
AAAACCAATTAGGACTAAAATAATATTCTTAATAATCTTACCCATAAAAAATATTTAATAATGGTGCCGGAGAGAGGACTTGAACCTCCACAGGGTTGCCCCCGCCAGCTCCTAAGGCTGGTGCGTCTGCCAATTTCGCCACTCCGGCAAGAAAATAACCAGATGCCGCAATTAGTACGGGCTCTGGTTACTTATTATACGATAATAATGCGAGTTTGAAAAGGGCTATTTAGTAATAAAATTGACCACTGCCTGAATAATGATATACGACAAAATAACAATAACTAGACCAATAATAGCGTTAGTCAAAGTCTTGCGGCCACTTGTAGCTTGAGCTTCATTACCTTGTGCAGTCATAATTCGGTAACCACCAATTATAGACATGATTACTGCGACAATACCAGCAAAATAGAGCAAAACTCTAATAATTCTTACGGCTAAACCAGGGGCATCGGCAGAATTAACTAAAGCGTCTTTGTTGGTAAAAGGACTGTCTGGTACGCACAATGGACCAACTTTGTGAAAGCCTGTTTCGCAATCGCCTTGAACTTGTGGCGGATTGTTGGTGTTGCCGCCGCTATTCCCATTTCCATTACCAGAGTTGCCATTGCCTGAATTTCCGTTACCGTTGTTTCCATTACCATTACCATTACCATTACCAGAACCAGGAGGGGTATACTGTGCAGTAATACTACTAAAGGATTTAAAATCAAGGCGCTTGCCTTCATCAGGATCATCTATCTCACCATCACTATTCGCATCTTCCACTCTGCCATCCCCATTAACATCAACTAAATCATAATAACAAAATTGTCGACCATCGGCGCTTAGAATTACTCCTGATTCTTTAGGGCTCTTAGTAATTACTGGTACACTTTGACGGCTTATACATAGCCCTCGGTCGGAAGTAAGGGAATCATAATTATCCCACCCTGGGCGGCACTGAGTACCATTATTACCTAAGTATGCTTTTTCTATATTATTAGAAGCGCTTTGACGATTAATACATAAATGAGTTTGAGCGTCTTTGTCTGAAACCCCTGACTGCGCCTGAACTTCACGAGCAGACTCAGGAACAACAAACAAAGCCATACTTAGCACTACAAGCATGGCTATTAAAACTTTAGAAAAAGTTGATCGTAATTTAATCACGTTAAATTCAGTGGGTTAAGTCCGATTGATTAGGAAGTTGTAGACAATTTGGACAATCATATATGACAGAACAATAATTGCTAAGCCGATTAGAGCGTTAACCAAAGTTGAGCGGCCTTTACCTGCTTTACCAGGATCACCAGCAGAAGTAATGTACATGTAACCACCGATGATGATGAAGATCACCGCAATAATCGCCGCAACGTACAAGGCCCAATCTATAACCTTCTTTACAGTGGCTCTAATATCTAAATTTTCTTTTGCACCTTGCGGGAATGCATCACCCACAACGCCCAAGCCTTCTTGAACTTTATCGCCACCACCGGTAGATGGTTGGGCTTGCACAAGTGAAAAATTAGGAATTAAAAATCCAACAGCGATTAAAAATGTTGCCAAAGTAACGAATAATGATTTTTTTGTCATAAAGCTTTTATAAATAATTCTGGAAACAAAACGGATATTACCACCATTTCATCCCCAGAACTATCCCGCATTACTGCAGTTGCCGAATGCGGGAATGTACTTATGGTCCGAGTACACCGCCGGAGCTGCTACCAGCAACGAAACGGTAAACGATTTGGACAATAATGTATGATAGAACGATGATTACGATACCAATAAGCGCGTTAACAATCGCAGTCTTACCCTTAGTAGCGTTATCAGTGTTACCAGCTGAAGTGATGTAAAGGAAACCACCGTAAATGAGCATAACTACTGCCGCGATAAAGGCAATTGCCAAAGCCCAGTTGATGATTAAGCGGAAGATAGAAGCAATGCTTCCTTCGCTACAACGTACACCAGTATCAGCAGGACAATTATTTACAAAGGTATTAATGAGTTGAGCATCGGCTACACTCGGGATTACAACGGCAGCCATAGCTACCATAGCAACAACCGAGAGAAGGGCAACGTTCAACCAATTTAGTTTTTGCAAGGTTTGTTTCAATGTTTTCACCACCTTTCGAGTAGGATTTTTAAGCTAAAGTAACTTAAGTTAATTTTACTGAAAACCAGCAGATTATACAAACCGGTTTTCAACAAGCCCACTAACCACCACATTAACTATAACAGCGGCGGCGACTACAACGATCAATCCAATAATCGCCCAAGTTAGAACATCACGGCCTTTTTTAGTCTGCGCTTCGTTTCCTTGCGCAGTCATATATAAATAGCCGCCATAGATTATGGCTATTACAGCGACAATCCCAACCGCAAATAACGCAGTGTTGATAAACTTTTCATACAAAGACTCGTAAGAACAATACTGTGGAACATTGGCAATTACATTTGCCCCACCAGCATTCTCAAAATACTTTTTTAGTTCATCACAGGTTTTGTTGGCTTGCGCGAGCGCGGCATTTGGAACTAGGTAAGCAGAAAAAGGAAGGAGGGCTGCACCAATTTTTTTTATCTTTGTCATATTAAGTTTGAATAATTCTTTGAATAATAGCCACAATACTAAATGCTAAGATTGAAACCATCAACCCTACTACAGCCCAAGTAATAGCAGCTTTTGCTTTTGCCATCTGTGTCTCATTACCACTATCCACTACCATACGGAAACCGGCAATAATAATTACAATTACAGCGACTATACCAGTTAACACAAATAAAATACGTGTTAAGCGAACTATTAACTCAGGAATAGATTCAGCATCTAGGGGATTAAAAAAGTTTCCTATTGAAGCATCGTAGTTGATATTAAAGTTAACTCCAATGGCTGTATTGATTTGGTTGTTGTTGAGGCCAGGGTTTACGTTTATACTAGCATTGCCATTAGCGCCATTGCCGTTGTTAGTGCCAATTGTACCACCACCGTTACCATCTGGTGGGTTTAAAATATCTTTAGCGACTTTTACTATAACCTCTTTAGTTAAGTATATATTTTTTTCTTGAAAATCTGCTGGGTCAGATAACCCTAAAATTAGTCGATATACCCCCTCGGTCGAGGGAATATTATTTAACACAAAAGCCTTATTAACATTAATAGGAATTTCGGTATATGTATTATTCCAAGCATAAAAAACCCGAGCTTTACCGGTACAATCACTTTGTATGCTAGACCCTATACCCCCGGTATTAAACTTTACTTCGAATTCAAGTTTCTTTACATCAGCCGGTTTGACAATAATTTCAGTTGTTCCACTAGTTGCTGAGCTCGATGGTTTAGCAAAAAAAGTTGGATTACAATGAGAAGCAAATTGAGCTGAGGTAAAATTCGGCCAAGCTAGCAGGCCAAATACTACTGTGGTCGAAATTAGAAATGAACCTATTATTGTTGTTGTATTAGACATCTTATTTATCTAAAAACCTTTGAATGATCTGAACTATCGCAAACGACATTAACGCCACAGCCAGGCCCAAAATAGCGTACAAAATTGCTTTCTTGGCCTTTGTCACTTGTGCTGGATTACCCCCACCTGTGACCATACGGAAACCAGCAATTATGATTACCACCACCGCGGCGATTACTATCAAGGACAAAAGCAAATTAATAAATTTAGTCCCTACGGCCAGTAAAGATTTGCCGGCAAAAGGATCTTTGATTTTACCAGGCTCAACTAAAAGCGCTGGCTTACTATTATTACCAATTTGATTGTTGTTGGGTGTATTAGTATTAGGTCCGCCCCCGAAACGTCTTTGTGTTTCACTGATAATTTTATTTTGCGTTTCGGTCGCTTTAATAATAGCGCTCCTTTCGGCTTGCGCATTAGTTTTCCCTGCTGCTTTTGCAGCGCTATATTCTGCCTGGTAAACCGACAGGACCTCTGCCTTGGCAACTTCGGAAAGAGTGCGTGCATCAGCTTCATTTTCACCAGCGTTTCTAGCAATAGAAAAAACTGTTTCTCCAGTATGGTTAATTATAGACTCTGCTTCGACTGAGGGTGTTTGAGCAATTGCAGTTGATGAATAAAATCCAGTAACAGCGGCGAGCACAGCTGTAAACCCTAAAGTTAAAATTGTTCTTTGAAAAAATAATCTATTCATCATTGCTTATTAATATACTCAAGCGGGCTAGTTAATATGTCGCTGCCAAACTTAACCCCAATACTCAAACTACCATGGAACAGGGCGTTAATAAGGACAAAAGCGGCAGCTACTAATACTAACCCAATAATAGCGCCGGCAAATCTACTTTTAGCAGCTTTCAATTGTTCTTGTCCTTGCGAGGCAACCATCAAGAATCCAGCGTACACTATTGCTAATACCGCAATAAAGCCTGCCATAGCAATGAGGTAGTTAATAATTACAATAAACGCGGCAAACAAGTGGCCTATCTGACAAGGATTGTCTACAGTGTTACCGCAAAGTACAAAGCCGCCTTTGTCACCGTTAGTGGTATTATCAACTGTTTGAGAATTTTGAGCGAACACTGCAGGCGCCTGAGATAAAACAAACACCGCAACAACAGCTACAACAATCCCGATAGCAACTTTGACTAAATTGTGATTAAAAATTTTGTTCATTACTCTAATACTAGTTCCTAATTAACGACAACGTACTAGCCTGCGATTGCGCACGGTTCAAAGCTTGGTCAGCTGGCTGGGCACGCAAGACAATGTTGTCTATCATATCTGCCATAATTGCGTCGAACTTTGCTTCGTCCGCTTTGTAGAAAGTTTTACCGGTTAAATTAGCATGTGCGAATACTCCCATTTCCGGATCATCAGATTGCTGTTCTATGAGATCGCGGCGAGATGAAGGCTGCTTGTCATTTTTATAATACAATTCCAATGCTTCTTTACTCGTCGCAAACTTTAGGAAATCCCAAGCCCACTCGGAAAACTTGCTTTGCTTGCTCACTACTTCTGCAAAATAACTAGAATAGTTTACTGTTGTATTATCCAAATTATACTGCGGGACCGGGGCAACATCGTAATTCAAATTAGGCGCTTTGCTATCGATTAAATCACGGGTATGCGAGTAACCATAAAGGTATGCGGCACGGCCATTAGCGAACGCATCAATAGAATAGTCGCTTTCTTCGTTCCAGTTATAGTTGGCGCTATTCGGGTCAGAGAAGGAGGTATAAAATTCAACTGCTTCTTGGCCTGGGTTCACCGAAGAATTGCCACGGTAAACAGTATTGGCAAATTGTGGTGCACGACCATCGGACGACCATGGTATTACTCCAGCCTGAAGCATCATTAAGTAAACAACATCTACACCACGGTTAACATTTTTATTCGTACCTATAGCTACTCCGCTTCGGCTAAAATAATTATTGGAGTCCTGTCGGGCAATTTTGCGAGTATCCGCTGCAAGATCGCCCCAAGTTTTTGGCGGTGTAGCAATTCCTGCAGTACCCATAATATCCTTGTTATAGTAGAGCCCCAACGAGTCTACCCACATTGCAGTGCCATAAATCTTGTTGTCTTTGATTAAGTCGTTAGACAATGCGTCAACAAAGGTCTTCCTGTAGTCAGCAACTGTATAGACCTTTGATTCTGCTGGAGTGATTTTGTCCATATATCGCGGCACCCAGGTATTATTAATGGAATAAATATCTGGGCCTGTTCCTGCAGCCAAAGCATTTAGTAAATCAGCTTCGTAATTTTCAATGTTCTTTTTAGTATATTCGATGGTGACATTGGTATGCTTGGCCTGGTAAGCAGAGATAATCGCCTGCATCTTGTCTGAGTCAACAAATGGTTTCCAAATTCTTAATGTTACAGGTCCCCCACTAGGCGCATCTCTCCCGCAACCAGCACCAACCAATGGCAAAATCACCAATACTATTAATAGCGCTGGTAACCGAAAATATTTTTTAAGAATTTTTTTCATTTTTGTTTACTGTTTGTTTCTTAGTTTGAAAATTATTTAGAAACTTTTTTTAAGAATTGAGTGAACTCATCTTTTAATTCATCATGCTTTAGGCCGAACTCAACTACTGCTTTTAAATATTCTAACTTATTACCACAGTCGTAGTAACGGCCATTCTGAATCTCCACAGCAAAAGTTTTTTTACCTTCACTCAACATAATATTCATTCCGTCGGCCCAATATAATTCATCGGGAGTATTGCGTTCCTGTAAATTCTTCATGGCTTTTTCCATTGCTGGAAAAATATCTGGACTAAACACATAACCAGCCACAACCGCATAAGGTGAATCGGTTACGCCAGCGCCTGGCTTTTCCACAAATCTATCTATACCTATTACTCCACTAGAAACCTCTTTACCAATGGCATAGCCGTAGCGTTTGTAATCTTCATCGCGTGTGGTTTTTATTGCTCCAAGCACAGCACTACCCCCGTGCTGTTCATAAGCGTCTATTAATTGCTGACTACGAGTACGTGGCGCAGCTTCAACAAATTCATCTCCCCACAACACCAAAAACGGCTCGTTACCAACTATATGCCGAGCGTTCCAAATTGGGGTACCGTTGCCCATGGGGCCTTTTTGGCGAACATAGTAAAAATTAGCTAAATTGGCAATTCGGCGAATTTCTTCTAACTGCTCATTCTTACCGGCTTCTTCTAAACGCTTTTCTAGTTCAAACGGGTAATCAAAATGGTCTTCAATATTGCGCTTATGCCAACCAGTAACCAAAATTATATCTTCAATCCCTGCAGAAACCGCATCTTCGACAACGTATTGAATAATTGGCTTATCTACCAATGGCAGCATTTCTTTTGGCTGAGCCTTTGTTGCCGGTAAGAACCGGGTTCCAAAGCCAGCAACTGGAATAACTGCTTTTCTAACTTTTTGTTGCATAGCTGTATTATACAACGCCCAAGCGTAGTCTCGCAATTATTCCGCCATTATTCTTTTAAGCGATACTGGATACTTTCTGCCAAGTGACTAAACTCAATTCTTTCGCTACCTGCTAAATCTGCTATAGTTCGAGCGACTTTTTTTATTCGGTGTATAGTTCGGCCAGATAATTGATAGTGATCCGCGGCTTGTTCTAGTAACTGCTCACTTTCTGCGCTTAGCAAACAAAGTTTTTTCAATTCTGGTATGGTCATTTCTTTATTTAACTTTAGTTGTTTATATCGCTGGTGCTGAACCTGTACTGCATTTGCTACACGCACGCGCACAATCGCCGATGACTCCATATTCAACCCATCTTCTTGCTCTGCAGCACCAGACATTTCTACATAGCTTAGTCGCGGTACATTAATGTGTAAATCAATTCTATCTAGTAATGGTCCAGACAATTTCTTTTTATAACGCGCAATAGCAGCTGGAGCGCAATCACACTGCAATTGCTTTGCTGCTAACATTTGGCCGTTGTTGCCACAAGGACAAGGATTGTGCGAAGCAATTAAAATAAAATTTGCTGGGAACGTGTATGAGGTTCTGGCCCGAGTAATTACCACTATGTTGTCCTCCAATGGTTGTCTTAAAACTTCTAAAGCATTGTGAGGAAATTCTGGTAACTCATCGAGAAATAAAACCCCGCGGTGTGCAAGAGTAACTTCCCCTGGACGCGGCAACAACCCTCCACCAACTAAAGCAATTGCAGAAGTAGTATGGTGCGGATTTCGAAACGGTCGACTAGCCATAACCTGCGATTTGTTTTTACCGGCACTGTTATATATTTTAGTTAGCTCTAAAATTTCTTTGTCAGTAAGTGGCGGTAGAATACTAGGAAGAGCTTTAGCAAGCATAGTCTTACCACTACCAGGCGGGCCAGTTAGCAACACGTTATGTCCACCGGCTGCTGCAATTTCAAGAGCACGCTTAGCGTGCTGCTGACCTGCAATCATGTTTAAATCAATGCTGTTTGCCGTAATCGCAGTGTGACTAATTTTGAGTGAGTTTTCAGAAATTGCTTGGATATATTTCAAACCCAAAATATGTTCTATGAGCTGTCGGAGGTTTTCGACTGGATAAACTTTTATCCCTTTTACTAAAGATGCAATAGCAGCATTTTCCGCAGGGACAAACACGGCCATTAAAGACGCTTGTTGTGCTACTTGGGTCATAGCTAGTACACCACTAACCGAACGTAACTTGCCGTCTAAAGATAGCTCACCCACAAATAACTCTTTTTCAAAATGCGCCTGTTTACTTGGGAAAAGCCCGCTAGCAGCCATAATTGCTAGGGCAATAGGAAGGTCAAAATGAGTACCTATTTTCGGTAAGCCACTTGGTGCTAAGTTAATAGACACTCTAGTTTGAGGGTAATTGTATCCGGAGTGCTTTACAGCAGACCGAACCCGCTCGCGACTCTCTTGCACAGCTGCATCTGGTAGGCCAACAATTATAGTCGCTGGCAAGCCATTACTAACATCGGCTTCAACTTCGATTAAAGCTGCGTCAATACCTGTTAAAGTGGCGGTGGATACTTTTTGCACTGGCATATTGCCAGCTTAGCAAACCCCACTTCAAATTCATGT
>CAZYSI010000029.1:8510-9359 GCA_964650345.1 uncultured Candidatus Saccharibacteria bacterium
GGTTTTACCGCTGACTGGCCACTACCATCATTAGTCCAGCGAGAATAAATAAGTCAGCAACATTAAGCATGCCATTAGCAATGGGAATGAAATCTCGAACCGATCCCAATATAATTCGTTCACCAATGTTTGAAAGTCCGCCAGCGTAAACTAAAGTCCAAGCTATCTTTTGCAAACGGCTGAATCTTGAACTGGTTCTGAATATGTAAATCGAAATCCCGGCTAATATAAAAAAATAAATTATATACATCAATACTATCGGGACCGGCAAGCTGAACGCAAAATTATCATTAAAAAAAATCGACCAACCTAAATGACTAGCTAGCCATTTAGAAAATTGGTCGATAATTATTAAACCCAAGGCGCTGAGAAACCAAAACATTTTCCAGCTTGAACACTAAACTTCTTTGTCAGCCCAAGGCAATGCACGTAATCTCTGTTCAGAAATCTCGTTGCCTTCATCATCAGTTCCGTAAGTACCGGCTTCAATCTTAGCTAAAGCTTTATCAATATTTTCTAAATCAGATTGAACTCGAGTGCGCACGTCTGCATTTACATCATCAAGCTCTACTTCTTGAGCATTAATATCGTAGTCATCCTCTCCTAACTCGGTGTGAGCAGGTGCACCTGCCAAGTCAGTATTCAAGCGTTCCTTTTCAGCAAGGAGCTTAGTCTTCATTTCGTCAATAAATTGTTGTGATAGCATATTATTTTGTAAAAATTAATTTCAATCAGTGATCTATATATAGTATAGACAATTCTAGCGGGTAAAACCAGTCGGGAAATTTAACCATAAATCAAAAAGCGCCCCAACACGGGCCCCTAAATTATAAATGAACGAGCCGGTTG
>CAZYSI010000030.1:0-3625 GCA_964650345.1 uncultured Candidatus Saccharibacteria bacterium
TTAATCTGAAAGTAAAGTTACGCTAAAAGTTATTTTAGAGCAACAGTTCCGCCAGCGTCTTCTAATTGCTTCTTTAGGGCTTCAGCGTCTGCTTTTGGCATGTTTTCCTTAATAGCTTTTGGAGCACCATCTACGATGTCCTTAGCTTCTTTCAAACCTAGGCCAGTTACTTCGCGAACAACTTTGATTACGTTAATCTTGTTGTCGCCAGCAGCTGTAAGTTCAACAGTGAATTCATCTTTTTCTTCACCACCAGCGGCTGCACCACCGGCTGCAGGTGCGCCAGCCATCATCATAGGAGCAGCTGCGGATACACCAAATTTATCTTCTAATACTTTTACGAGTTCAGAAAGTTCTAGAACAGAAAGCTTTTCAATTGAGCTTACTAGATCTGCAAACTTTGCTGGAACTTCAACATTAGTCTTTTCTTCGTCTGACATTATTATAAATATTAATTACTAATTTAGAGTGCGCTATTAGCGCGACTATTTTTGTGCGACTGCGTTCAACACGTTAATAAGCGAACGCAAGTTGCCGGCCATGACATTAACAAATCCAGATACTGGAGCGTTAATGGTACCGACCAATTTCGCACGTAGTTCATCTTTGCTCGGAAGATCTGCAAGAGCCATCATTTGATCCTTGTTAGCAAAGTTGCCATCGACAACGCCAGAAAGAATTCCAACGGTCTTCACATCTTTACCAAAAGTTTTAACAATGCGGGCTGGAGCAACTTCATCCTCAGAGAAAGATACGATAACTGGAACTTTGTAGTCGAGCTCACCAGTTTCAATACCAGCGGCCTCGTAAGCCTTCTTAATCAAAGGAATTTTATAAACCTTAGTTTGAATTCCTTCGGAAGAAAGTGCGCGGCGGAATTTGTCGATGTCTTTCACGGTTGTACCGCGGTATTCAGACAAAACAACAGATTTTGCACCTTTGAGGCGATCTTGTAGTTCCTGAAAATCGGTTTCTTTTTGATTACGCGATTTTGCCATATATGTCTATATAGTTTTTGAGTTTTCTATTACGTACGTATTCGACCTTTACTTATGGCTACTATCCGGATCCGGCTGAGCCGGTCTTTGAGAATTAATAAAACTCGGTTTCCCGAGTACAAATAAGCGCTACGCGACAGCCTTGTAAGCAGAAGCGTGCGGTCTTGTTCCTCGGCGGGCCGCTGGACTAAAAGTCCTGCATTTAAGGCTTTTTTCTTTAGAAATTAGCCGCCAACTGTCTTTGGATATGTAGTTAGAGATATTATAATAAAAATCCACTGAAACGTCAAATTCAGACTATTTATAGCCAAAAATAAACTTAGGGATGTAATTCAGCATGGCCGCGAACTCACGAAAGTAATAGTAGCGCAACACACCCCGCTCATAGTAACCAGAACTTGGGGAATTCCAGTACACAGTTTCAAACCCTAAACGCTTGGCTAACAAGACAGCTCTGGCTAAGTGATACGAATCACTCACAATAATTATCGAGTCAGCATCGGGATTAATTTCCGCTAACTTTCTTTTTGCATTAACAATGCTTTCATAAGTGCTGTGAGAATCTTCTTCCAGAACGTAGTTAACTTCCCCGGCAGCATTCTTTTTTATAACCTTCTCCATATACTCTGCTTCAGAAATATCTGGATCAGCAATTTTACCACCAGAGAGGATCATAATTTCAGCCTTGCCTTGCTCGTAAATTTCTAAGCCCTCCAAAGTTCTATTCTTTAACGAAGGTGAATTAATCGCTGCACCTAAAACAATTACCGCATCAGCCTTCTGATCCAGCTCGGGCTGGTTATGCGCTATCCCCCATATCAAAGCGGCGTTGATTGCTAAAATCAAACCTACGATGATTGCTATGGTGCTAAGAATTGTTTTAATCATTTTACAGATTTGTGAACGGAACGTTTTTTGGAAATAGAGCTAGGGGAGTCAGATAAAAAAGAATAGCGAAATTTCTCAATGTCAATTTTTAAATCTTCGCTGACAGGCACTCCTTCGTCTTCCAAAAAATTTTTTTGAGCTAGGGGAGTGGACATTAAATTTCCTTTAATGCTTATATACCCAGCGTTATTTATCACCCGCCACCACGGTACAGAATTGTTGCCGTCTAAAGTGTGGAGCATCCAGCCAACCTGGCGCGCAGCCCGAGGAGAACCGCAAGCCGCTGCCACCTGGCCGTAACTGACCACTTTCCCGCGCGGCACCTGCCCTACTGCCTGCATCACCTTTTCCTTGAAATTCATATGCTTTTAGTATACAATATGTTCACTGATCAAAAAAATTAACCACAAATATGAGTTTAAAAGATGTTCCTTTTGGCAGTCTGGAAAAATTTAACGTTATTGTTGAAATCCCTCAGGGCAGCCACAACAAATATGAATACGACGAAGAGTTGAATGTGATGAAACTAGATCGGGTGCTATTTTCTGCAATGCGCTATCCATATAATTATGGCTTTATCCCCGAAACTCGTGCCGATGATGGCGACCACACCGATGTCCTCTTGTTTAGTACCAACCCTATCCCGCCAGGTGTTGTTGTAGAAGCTAGGGCAATCGGATTTATGAACATGGTAGACGCTGGTGAAGTAGATAATAAAATTCTCGCAGTTCCAACTGAAGACCCACGTTTTACCCATGTTAAATCCATGGATGATCTTCCTGAACACTCACCAAAAGAAGTTCGTAACTTCTTTGAAACTTACAAACTTCTAGAAAAGAAGACTGTGGAAGTTGGTGAATTCGAAGACGCGGCTAAGGCAAGTGAATACATTGCTCAAACCCGGGAAGTTTACAAAACAGAACACAGTGACTAAATTTTAAAAACCGCCGAACGGCGGTTTTTTATTGATGATATATATCTAGCTATTGTATCGCTGCCAAACACTGCGCTTTAGCTGCTTCTGGTAAGTTGTTACAAGCTGCTTGTTGTAAAGCTTTGGTGTCTGTCGAGCCGGCTGTTCCTGCAGCTGCGTTCGCGCTGGCAGCAGCACCAGCCATAGCACTGAAGTCAGAAAATTCAACGTTACCTGGAACTTCAAACTTGCTATTGTCTACAGACCAGCTATCACAATCAAATTCATAATTCTTGTTTACATCTACCGACTGGTTCTGCTCAGCCGATGCTGTCTGCTCTGCATCTAAGGCCATCTTAAAGCCTGTTGCTTGCCCGTCCATCCAAATATAGCTAGTGGTACCATCGTAGATCATGTGTGACATAGTTTCCTTACCCTCTATTGTAGAGGTGAAGTCCCCGCGCATCTTACCACCTCCAGCATACACTGTGCCAGAGCTCTCAACACCTGCTTCGGTGGTTTTAAAGGTACACTTGCGGCTACCCTCGCCGGCTATGAGTGACTTAATGGTGGTGTTTTCCATGCTAGCACCACTCGCACTATCGGCACTAGAGCTATCTGATGCAACATCAGAAGAGTTATTACCTCGAGTAGCAAAGAAGATTGCTCCCAAGACAACTACTGCGGCAATAATGCCGATTACAGCTTTATTATTCATTGTTTTATATATTACTTATCTTGTTATATTTTGAGTATAGCAGAATTTGATTCAAAGCCAGCTTAGGCCATTAAGGTGAAAACCAAGGCAGCAATTTCTAGGCATAAT
>CAZYSI010000030.1:3635-8920 GCA_964650345.1 uncultured Candidatus Saccharibacteria bacterium
TCCAGCCCTCTGGTGCTCCTCCAAACATTAACGCAGCGGCTTGGGTTGGTAATACAAAGCCTAGCCAAAACAACGCTGCTATGCAGTAAAAATTCCAATCAGCAACCACTGCTCCGGCAACCACGGCTAACACAAGTGTAGTAATGAAAGTGAAAATAAACTGCGGGACCAATAACTTCCACATTTCTTTCTGCATTTTTTTTTGTTTGTCAGGGGCGATTTTATCAAAGCCATGCATCTGGCCCCAGATTTTACCAAACAGCGGCATGTACCAAATTGCGCTAAATATAAATTGCGCAACAGTGGCAACAATTATTGCCCCATAGTTTAATTCAAACATTAATATCCTTTCTTTAAATTATTAAGAGACTAAATTTAAATTACTATATTTACTATTCGCCCAGGGACATAAATGAACTGCTTTGGTTCTTGACCGGCCAAGTATTTTTGTACTGCTTCATCTGCTAAAACAATTTCCTTTAACTCTTCTTCGGTTACATCCACACTCACCTGCAGATCGGTGCGACGTTTACCATTAATTTGTACTGGTAAAGAAATAATTTCGTCAGTCGCTAGCTGCGGATCGAACTGCGGCCAGGGGGCTAAATGGATAGTACTAGTTTCCCCAAAGGTCTGCCAAAGCTCTTCGGTCATATGCGGGGCAATTGGCGCGAGCAATCGCAAGAAAATTTTGAAATCAGTAGGGGAGACTGCTAAATCCGAAATTGAATTCAAGCACATCATTAAACTGGAGACCGCGGTGTTGAACTTAAAATTCTCTATATCCCCGCTCACCTTTTTTATAGTTTTATGAATTGCAACCAATGCGTCGTGGTCAGTAGCGGTCGCTCCATTTTGTTGTATCTTCTCTGCAAACCGCCAAATACGTTCCAAGAAACGTCGACTGCCCATTAAGTCGTTGTCGTTCCAAGGCGCTGGTTTTTCGAACGGTCCAATAAACATTTCATACAAACGAAAGGCGTCGGCACCAACACTCTCAACAATATCTTCCGGCGTACGACTATTCCCTTTTCGTTTAGAAATTTTTGTACCATCGGAAGCTAAAATATAACCAAGAAATTCTAGCCGCTCGAATGGTTCAGGGAAATCAATCATTCCTGAATCTTGCATCATTTTATGCCAAAAACGGGCATAAATAAGGTGGGCAACAGCATGATCAGCTCCGGAATAAACATTAACCGGTCCCCAGTATTTAGCGGATTCTTTCGAAAAAGGCTCATTCGTATTATGTGGATCCATATAACGGAGCCAGTACCATGATGACCCCGCCCACTGTGGCATAGTATTAGTTTCGCGCTTAACGTAAATCCAGCCTGCATCTTCACTATCGGCGACATCAGTACTTTTAACTTCACCTGTTTCAGGATTAATTTGCGCATTCACCCAATCTTCAATTCCTGCTAAGGGCCCTTCAATATTTCCTGTTGGTTCATAACTTTCTACTTTAGGTAGTTGCATGGCTGCAAGGTAACTAGGAATTACCGGTACTGCAAAAAACTGCTTGCCGGCATCGTCTTCGTAACTAACAGGTTCAGCAGGTAACCAATCTTTCGCAGGCCCAGCAGCAATTTTAAGGTAAGCGTCCTTCCCCTCTACCCAGACAATTGGAAACGGTTCGCCCCAAAAACGTTGACGCGAGAATACCCAATCACGAATTTTGTACCGCTTACGTGCTTGGGCCCCTACCATACGTACAGCATCGGAAACTTCCAAAGGCACAAATCCCTTGATGCTAAAATTCAAAGCTTGCGCCATTTCCCTGTCTCGCTCATCTAGGTCAGGGACAGCCATAATTGCGCCAGTACCATAACTATTCAAAACATAGTCTGCTACTACAATTGGCATTTGCCACTGGTCAATAGGGCTAGTCGCAGTTACTCCTTGTATAACGACACCGGTCTTTTCAGTTAAAGCCTGGCGGTCTAACTCTGTTTTTTGTTTCGTTTGTTCAATATAATCCTCTACTTCCTTTGCGTTTTCAGAATGAACAAGCAGCTGCTGCACTAATTCGTTCTCTGGTGCGAGCACTAAAAACGTAACCCCAGGTAAAGTTTCTACCTTGGTTGTGTAAACTGGAATGTTAATCCCCGCACTTGTTTCAAATTCGAATTCATAACCCTCACTGCGACCAATCCACATACGTTGGGCATTCTTAACTTTCTCTGGCCACTTTGGCAACAGCTCTAGATCATCTATTAACCGATCAGCGTACTCAGTAATTTTCAAAACCCATTGCCGCATTGGTGTCTGGTAAACAGGGAAACCACCACGCTCACTCTTACCGTTTACAATATCTTCGTTAGCGAGCACAGTTCCTAGGTCTGGACACCAATTCACTACAGTATTCTGATTTACTGCTAGTCCTTTGCGAAAAAATTCCAAAAATATGCGTTGGGTTTGTTTATAGTATTCAGGGTCAGTAGTATTTATTTCGCGTGACCAATCATAACCAATACCCAGCATCTTCAACTGCGACTTAAACCGAGCGATATTTCGTTCGACAGTTAGGCTGGGGTACTCTTTATTTTCAATGGCTGTTTCTTCTGCTGGTAAACCAAAAGCATCCCAACCCATTGGGTGAAGCACGTTAAAACCATTCATGCGCTTAAAGCGCGAATACACATCGGTCGCAACATAACCACGAGGGTGTCCTACATGCATACTGCTTCCCGATGGATACGGAAACATGTCCGCTACAAAGGCAGTTGGGTTAGAGGAAGACTCATCTACCTGATAAATCTTGTCAGACTCCCACTTTTCTTGCCAGTGCTTCTCAAACTCTTTAGGTTCAAATTTTTTGGGACTAGAAGTCATAATATCTTGATGTTACATGAACTTTTTTCACTTGACAATCATCAATTAAATGCTATAATTTGGATAGAATACATATCTAAAAGCATCTCTTAAGGGTTAGTCCTTAGGCGGTGCTTTTTTCTTATACTCCAGCTTTCTTTTTAAATTATTCATAAAATAAATCTTCTCCTTGGCCGTTTGTTTTAGCAAAGATGAACAAGTTTCAACATACGGACTCAAAACGACTTGCAGCTTGCTTTGCTCATATAAATACTTAACCAAAGAATAAAAGTCTCCATCACTGGTAACAATGATGGCTTTTTTATACTTATCAAGGTCAATCATGGCCTGAAGAACCATATCGGCATCTACGTTCCCTTTAACTTTTCCATCTTTATCGGGAAGAGTGGGTTTAAATATCAAAACATATCCTGCTTTTTGAAGAGATTGATATAAGTCTTGGTTCTGCTGCATATACCCAATAAACATGTAAGCGGTGTTAACTTTATATTTCTCTTGTAGGTAAACTCTGAATTTTTTGAAATCCAAATTCCAACCAAGACTCTTTATCCCTAAGTTTAAATTTTGGGCGTCTATAAAAGCATAATTAACCAAATTCATGCTGGAATTATAACAAAAACTCGCCACAGAGGCGAGTTTTATTAGTACTGATAATTAAACCATGTAAGCTGTCCAAGTGAGATACAAACCAATGAGTAATGTTAGGGCACCAGCTAGTGGGACCAAGTTAGATTTAACTTCCCAATCCCCGACTTCATCAACCCAGCCTGGGGCAATGGTGCAAATCAATCCTTTAAGAAGAAGTCCCCAACCCGTTAAACTGATGATGATTTCCGGCAAAGAGCTCCAAGTATTGTGGAAAGTAATTTGGGTAATACCGCCAATGATAGCAAAAACTCCTAGCAGTAAAAGCGCTAAAGGCTCTTTCTGTAGATCGCGATAAACTCTAACGTAATATTCGCGGCTTAAAAAGATTCCTAAACCAACCGCGAGGATCGCTGGCCCCCAAATGTGAGCCAAAAACATTGTAATGTCCATTTTGTTTTATTTTAATTTTTATTAACTAAATTATATCACCAATGCCGATTTGTTAACAATCAATTGCTGGAGACCAATGGTCGCTTCCATTTCATCAAAATTATCAGTCCTACTATTACAAACAACACCATAGCCATCATTGCTACTCTATAAGATGTGCCACCTGTTCCCCGCCACCAAATAATTCCACCCCAAGCCAATGGTCCAACAAATGTAGCAAACCGTTCTGCAATAGCGTAAAAAGAAAATCCATATCCTAATTGTTCAGCTGGTAATATTGTAGTTAAGTAAGAACGCGTCACAGTCCATGTTGAACCAATGAGGAGACCAGAGATCCCTGCAAATATTGCGAATATAGAGAAAGTTGGAGCTAGTGCAATTAGCGGAATCGCCACTATCCAACCAATCAGAATGATTTTTAAAGTCTTAGCTGCTCCGATTCTATCCGCCACCCAACCAGCAGCCATGCCACCAACAGCTGACATTACTAACACGGCCATGAGCAAATAAGATTTCAAGTTATCAGGGGTGCTAAAAATCCGTTCCATGAAAATGGAATAATTATTACTCAGTGTTAGCAAAGCATCATTAAAAAAGAAAAACGCGACCAGCATTGGTGTTGCTGCTGATGCGGCAAAAAATGCAATCATTTTTTTGGTGAAAGCTTTGGTTTCTCTTTTTATACTACCCGTACGACTTTCACCGGATTCTTTCTTTCGTTCCTTGAAGGCAATCACCATTGGCAAAGCCAATATAAAGAAGGCTAGGACTGCGGGCAACAACGGCGCAGTGCGAGAAGTAGCTAAGGGTAAGGTAATAGCTATACCGACAACGAACCCGATTGCGCTAGCGAACTGACCGATTCCATAAGCCCTGGAGCGATGCGACGCGTCGGCAATATCCACGAGCATTGGATTGTAGAATACAAACGAAAGTTGATAAAAATATTGGCCGACTAGAAAAATAGCTGCTATTAGCCAAACATTTACTGGTTGACCGGCTAAAATCGCCACCAAACCATAAGCGATGAAAGTACCAACTGTAGCAACGTTAAGCCATAACTTTCGACCACCATGCTTGTCGGTATGCGCAGCTAAAACTGGCGCGGTAACAAGTAAAATTACGGTAGTAATTGCGAAGATTGCGTTGTACCAAAAATCCGGTAAGCCGGCGTCTACAACTATCCACTGCGCAAAATACAGAACAAAATTAATATAAATGAAAGAGTTGGCGAAATCATACAACGCCCAAATAAATAGCTGTTTTTTGTTCATATGCTTTCTGTTTAATTAAATAATGATTATAAAAGTTTTCACCGTAATTCAAGATGAACACTCTGTTTAAATTCTTCAAAGGAGTTGCCGAATGAAGGAGCGAAATCTTCTGGTGAATTCTAAAGCCACTCATCCAAC
>CAZYSI010000031.1:0-5424 GCA_964650345.1 uncultured Candidatus Saccharibacteria bacterium
CTGATAACAACTGTAGTGGTATCGGTGTAT
This sequence comes from uncultured Candidatus Saccharibacteria bacterium, assembly GCA_964650345.1. GTDB lineage: Bacteria > Patescibacteriota > Doudnabacteria > UBA920 > UBA920 > UBA920. The sequence continues at coordinate 31 of CAZYSI010000031.1, forward strand.
CTCCAAGTCATAAATCTTGGCGCCGCTATGCTACGAAGCTTGATTGGTTTAAAGACATGAGTGCTTTACTAGAAAAGCCGATCTACAAGGAACGTTACACCAATTGTGCATCCATGAAAGGTGTTTACGTAGTACCTGGTAGTGCTCGTTGGGTAAATGGTTGTACACAAGTTAGCAATGAATTGTTAGCTCTTACAGCTGAAGCTGAAAACCAACGTGTTGCATACATCGGTCAGTATAAGTCGTCTCCATTCCGAATCGCTGGTTCTAGCGAATTAGCAGAACTTAAATAATCTCGAATTACAGATTGATGAACCCCTGCCTTCGGGCAGGGGTTTTGTAAAACTTGATAAAAATTTTAAATGAAGTTTAAGTAGATTTTATCTAATCTGTGCCAGACTATTAGCATAGGTATAAAATACTACTGTAATGAAAATCTGTTCGAAACATGGTCGCCTGAAATGGCTTATCTTTTGGGATATATTTATGCTGATGGAGATCTTGTGAATACCCCCTATAATAGGGGAAAATACTTGAAGGTCACAAGCACCGACAAGTGTCTAATTGATTTATCTAGAATCATTCTAAATTCTAGGCACAAGATTAACACCATCTACCCAAGAGATCAGTTCTGTAAAATCAAATATATACTGAGAATAGGGAGCCATAAAATATTCAACGACTTAGCAAAATTAGGAGTCCATCCTAACAAATCATTAAATATGAAGTTTCCCAAAATACCTGATGAATTTTTAAATCATTTTATTAGAGGTTACTTTGATGGCGATGGCCATGCTAGCATAGAGCTAAAGCAAAATGCTTTCAAACGTATGAAAATTGTATTTGTGAGTGGGAGTCCCGCCTTTCTCAAAGAACTTGCTACAATTTTGGACAAAAATCTCAACTTAACAATCAAAAAGATATATAAAGGATGGCGTGCCTATAGACTAGCTTATTCCACAAAAGACAGTATAAAAATTTTCAGTTACTTATATAAAAATTCTAAAAATCTATTTTTGCCTAGAAAACAGAGGGTATTCAAAAAGTTCTTTTTAGAATATAATAAGTGGGCAACTAACGAAGTTTGCGAAATATTTAACTACCACGACCACGTGGTGAAGTAGTCTAACACGGCGGTCTGCAAAACCGCTATTCGCGGGTGCGAATCCCGCCGTGGTCTCCATGAAACCTTTTGCCTGGGTGGCGGAATTGGTATACGCACAGGACTTAAAATCCTGGGCCAGCAATGGATTGAGGGTTCAAGTCCCTCCCCAGGCACCAATAAAAAACACACTTCAATTGAAGTGTGTTTTTTATTTAGCCAGTACTAGCCAGTTTATTCTGCAGATGGTTCTTCTGTTGGTTCAGAAGGGGTTTCCTCAGCTGGAGCATCAGAAACTACAGCATCAGTGGGTTTTCCTTCGGTCACAGTTTCTGTGTTATCTGTTTCCGCTTTTTTAGGAGCTTCGGTCAATTGCTTTATAGACAATCCCAAACGGTGCTCAGCTGGTTCAATAGAAATGACCTTAAATTCATATTCTTGACCAGGCTTTACTACATCTTCAGCCTTAGCCGGGGCTTCATGAGCCAACTCAACTAGGTGAGCCAGGCCCTGAATATCTTTATCTAATTCTACAAATACACCGAACGGCATAATCTTCGAAACAGTGCCTTTAACAACTTGGCCGATTTGGTACTTCTTTACTGCTTCTGCCCATGGATCATTCTGCAGTTGCTTAATAGACAAACTTACACGACCCTTTTCAATAGCAATAATTTTAGCTTTCACAGTGTCACCAACCTTGAACAAGTCTTTCGGATTTTCAATGCGTTGCCATGCTAATTCAGAAATGTGCACTAAACCTTCTAGTTCACCAAATTTCACGAATACACCAAAGTCTACAACTCCAGTAATCTGGCCAGTAACAACATCACCCATCTTAAGTTCAGACATCTTGCTGTGCATTTCTTCTTCAAAGACAGCTTTTTCAGAAACGATCAATTTTTCTTCTTCCATGTCAGCAGTAATAACTTGAACATTAAAGTTAGTGCCAACATAGCTATTTAGAATGGAAAGGATTTTATTCTTATCACCATCCTCAACACGAGGATAGTGTTCAAGAGAAAGCTGTGACACTGGTAAAAATCCAGTGACATTGTTTAACTCAATCATCAGGCCGCCTTTATTAGCAGCAACGATTTTAGTAGAAACAATTTCTTTGCTTTCCATGAGTTCACGAAGCTTACCCCAAACGCGTTCTTGACCAGCAACACGAAGAGAAAGCTCAACATTACCCTCACGATTTTCAGTTTCAACTACTGATGCAGTAATTTTATCACCTGATTTAAGGGAGTTAAGTGTTGCTTGGTCGTCGTATAGCTCACGACCGCGAACCACGCCAACACCGTATCCTGCAAGGTCGATGTAAACTTCGTTCTTGCTTACTGAAATCATAGTACCCTCAACCATGTCGCCAGGCTTAAGCACACGAATTTCTGCGCCACTCTCTAACAAGTCAGACATGTTTTGAGCGTTCGCATCACCAGTTACCTGATGGCTAACAATTTGCTGCTCATCAGCTGTGTTAACAGCATCGGCAACTGCAGTATTTTCTTCTGCCATTATTTAATCTTCTTTCTATAATATATGCTTTCGGAAACCCAAACGGGCAAATAAAAAACAACGTCTAGAATTACGTTGCGTAAATATCTAAAAACGAATGAACATACATTAATTATTAAACGCGCATGTTACTTGGACTTACCGGGGGTTAAAAGTTAATTTGGGCGGTTTGGCCGCCAACAGCGCGTGCGCCAGTAAGTAGGAGAATTATATAGGTTTTGTTGAAAAAAGTAAAGACTGTGGTCGGTATTTCGATCACAGCCAGCTGACAGACCAGGCGGGCACTTCAGGGGTTCTAAAAAAGGTCTCCAATATCCCGTTTTTTATCAATAATTCCAGGAAATTTATACTGGTATCACACCCCTAAAAATGCTATAATTTCCTTATGCAAATCCATTATTTTGGCCTTTCGAGCTTCAAGATTGTTACCAAAGACGCCGTGGTAATTACTGACCCATTCGATAAAGAATCTGGCCTCACCCCACCTCGTGGCGCAGCTGACATAATTGTCCTTTCTGAGAAAAGTAATAAACTTTATACATCGACTTCTGGCTTCTCCGGACAACCTTTCTTAGTAGATGACCCTGGCGAATATGACCTCAAGGGTGTGACTGTTACTGGCATCCCGCTAAAACAAGGCGACGACACCACTAAAGACAACAAACCTCGCTACGTTACAGCTGAATTAATTGAAGCCGAAGACATTCGCATACTCAACCTTACGCATATTCGAGAATTTAACATGAAAGAAGACGATATAGATAGTCTAGGTGAAATCGATATTCTAATTTTGCCAATTGGGGGCAATAGTGTAATGACAGCTAAAGATGCCTCTAAAGTAGTGCATGAGATAGAACCGAAAATTGTTATCCCTAGCCACTATGCAACCGATGGTTTAAAACTACCTTACGAAAAAATTGATGCCTTCATAAAAGAAATGGGCGGCAAATCTGAAGCAATGGAAAAATTATTAATCAAGAAAAAAGACCTATCTCCTGAGCAAGTTAAAATAGTAATTGTCTTAGAGCCGTTAAGGTAGAAAACAAACTAATACTTTATTAAAACTTCTAAACAAAAACTAAAATGAGAAAAGTTATTCATAACATTCGTCAAAAACCAGACCATCATAAAAATCGGATCATTTGGATTACAGCCATAGCGACTATTGTACTGCTCTTAGTAGTCTGGGCAATAATTGGTAACGGTCGGAAAATTGATCCTGAAGAAAACTTTTTTCAAACATTTAGTAACGATTTGGAAGAAGGGAAAAACCTACTTCCTGATGAAACCCTTGCCCCATAAATAATCAACACAGTATGCCAAAAGACGCACAAGAAGAATTCAGTCAAAATATCGGTGTAGTAAAACAAAGATTCCTTGAGCAGGAAATGCAGGAATCGTTTTTGGATTACGCCATGAGCGTGATTGTATCGCGTGCACTACCCGACGTACGCGATGGCTTAAAGCCAGTTCATCGTCGGATTTTGTATGCCATGAAAACTTTAGGGTTAGGTTACACAGCAAAAACTCGCAAATCTGCAACTGTTGTTGGTGAAGTGCTTGGTAAATATCACCCACACGGGGATGTTGCTGTATACGATTCTATGGTACATATGGCCCAAGAGTTTGCTTTGCGCTACCCACTAATTATTGGGCAAGGAAACTTTGGCTCCATGGACGGCGATGGCGCCGCTGCCATGCGTTACACCGAAGCAAAAATGTCCGCACTGGCAGGGGAATTGCTGGAAGATTTAGACAAAGACACGGTAGATTTCCGCGATAACTATGATGCCACAGAAAGAGAGCCTAGTGTATTGCCTGGCAAACTTCCTCAGTTACTACTGAATGGTACTTTGGGAATTGCGGTAGGTATGGCTACGAACATTCCTCCTCACAACCTAACTGAGGTTTCGAACGCTATTATGGCGCTAATTGACAATCCCGATGTTACCTTAGATGAGCTCTCTGACATAATCACCGGGCCAGACTTCCCAACAGGTGGTATTATTTACGATCGGGCTGCGATCAAGAATGCTTACGCTGTAGGAAAAGGAAGTATAGTAATGCGTGGTCGGACAGAAATTGAGGAAACCAAAACTGGTGCGCAAAGAATTTTAATTACTGAGGTTCCTTATCAAGTCAACAAAGCAACGATGTTACAACGCATTGCCGATTTAGTACGAGACAAAAAACTTGAAGGTATTAAAGATGTGCGCGATGAAAGCGACAAAGACGGCGTGCGCGTTGTTATTGATTTAAAGAAAGAAGCGCTGGCAAATAAAATCTTAAATCAATTGTTTTCTTACACTCAATTGCAGGAAACTTTCCATATGAACACGTTGGCACTAGTGGATGGTATTGAACCACAAGTGCTGAACATAAAGTCAATTTTAGAAAACTATTTAACCCACCGCCAAACAGTAGTTCGTCGTCGGACTGAATTTGAACTCAGAAAAGCAAAGGAACGTGAACATATTTTAGAAGGCTTAACCACTGCCTTAGATCACATTGATGAAGTAATCAAAGTCATCAAGTCGAGTAGCGACCGCTACGACGCACAGGCTAAATTGATGAAGAAGTACAAGTTGTCGGAAATTCAGACCAATGCGATTTTGGATATGCGCTTGCAAACTTTGGCAGGCTTAGAACGGAAAAAAATTGAAGATGAACTCAAAGAAAAACGTAAACTTATTGCCGAACTAGAAGCGATCCTTGCGAGTAAGAAAAAAATTCTTGGGATAATTAAAACCGAGGTTACTGAACTACGCGAC
>CAZYSI010000031.1:5434-7732 GCA_964650345.1 uncultured Candidatus Saccharibacteria bacterium
TGGCGATGAACGTCGGACACAAATAGTACCACAAGGAATTGGCCAGTTTAATGCTGAAGATCTTATTCCAGAAAACAGCGTAATTATTTCAATTACTAAATCTGGGTACATTAAGCGGCAATCTCCAGACACCTACCGGCAGCAAGCTCGGGGTGGCAAAGGTGTTATTGGCCAAACCCTAAAAGAAGAAGATATAGTAGATAGTGTGTTGTCAGCCAGCAGCCACGATGACATTATGTTCTTCACCAACAAAGGCCGGGTTCTAGTGACAAAAGCCTATGAATTACCTGAATCCAGCCGGACTTCCAAAGGCCAAGCTTTGGTGAATTTCCTACAACTAGGTAGCAGCGAAGTAGCTACTGCTGTTTTGGCACTCGAAAAGAAAAGCGAAGCCAAGTACTTAGTCATGGCCACTCGCAACGGTTTAATTAAAAAAGTAGAGCGTGATGCGTTTACTAAAGTACGCAAGAGCGGCATTATTGCCATAGGCCTAAAGGGTGATGATGAGCTGCGCTGGGTAAATCCTTCCAGTGGAAATGACGAAATAATGCTTTCCACTGAAGACGGACAAGCGATTCGCTTCAAAGAAACTGATATTCGTGCGATGGGTCGGGCTGCAGCTGGTGTAACCGGCGTACGCCTCCGCAAGGATGACCATGTAATTTCTATGGATATCATTACCAAAGATATGGAAGGCCAAAACCGCGAAGTACTGGTTGTAACTGAACATGGCTTAGGCAAGAAAACCCCGGTAAAAGATTACAAAGTTCAAAAGCGAGCTGGTAGTGGAATTAAAACAGTGAAGATTACCGACAAGACTGGAAAAATTGTGTCGATGTGTATTCTTACTCCTGAAGATGCTGAAACCCGCGACTTGCTAATTATTTCTAAGCAAGGACAAACGATTAAAACACCGATTAAAACTATTTCTACGTTAGGGCGTGCAACGCAAGGTGTAAAAGTCATGCGCCTCTCTGACGGCGACACAGTAGCGAGTGCGACAGTAGTGTAAGATTAAAGAATAGGGCGCCTGGAATTTGATTCCTGGCGCCCTTTAATCTAAATGTAGTTTGATGATCCGTTTGGATGGACGATCTTATACCCATAGCCTTTCCTGATTTTAAGATACCTACCATCGTACGAAACAATATTCCAGCCGTCTCGCAGATGCTTTTCAGCCTCTGTTTTTTGACTAGGGGTTAACTTCCTTAAAATTTCCTCGTTAGTCATAATTTCCTCCTGTTTACTAAAATATCCTAAATTCTGCTACTAATCAAGGTTGCCCAAAGATTGGTTAATCTCTATAATATACAGGTATTTCGTATATTTAGCGCGTGTAGCTCAGTTGGTTAGAGCGCAAAGCTTATACCTTTGTGGTCCCTGGTTCGAGTCCAGGCACGCGCACCAGTGCATCAATATTAAGCTTAGCTAAACAGTGGACGCCCAGAAACAACAAGAAGTATACGAAGACAAGTACCAAGCTAAGATTGGAATACCGTATCAAGATTGGATGGAATCTGCCCCTCAAACTGAGAATGAAGCCTATGTTTACTGCCAACAACTAGATGATGAGCTAAAAAATACTTACGAAGACTGGTTTAATGCAAGTGGCGAGCAACGAGACGAGCTAGATACTTACCGTGATAGATTAAAATTAGAATACGATTTAGTTGAAGAATTATTTGGTTTAGAACTTCACGAAAAATAAAATTTTCTTCCCATGTTGTATATTGTTCCAACCCCATTAGGAAATCTGAAAGACACTAGCGAGCGCGCCAAAGAAATTTTACAGGCGTGCGATTTTGTAATTGCTGAAAATCCAGCTACAACACATAAACTTTTTCAACTGCTCCATTTAGACAAAAAAGAAATTGTACAATTTGCGGATCATAACGAAACGAAAGTTTTGAATAAATATCTAACGCGTTTAGAAGATGAGACTGCTGCTTTAGTTAGCGATGCAGGTACGCCAGGAATCTCTGATCCCGGATTTCGTCTGGTGCGAGCTTGTCGCGAACAGGGGATTGAGGTTGTTGCTATTCCCGGACCAAGTGCGGCTATGACTGCTTTGTCTGCATCGGGACTACCCACAGATAAATTTTTGTTTGTCGGCTTCTTGCCTAAAACTGAGCACAAAGTTTCAGAATTAGTCAGTCAAAGTAAGAATACAGAAGCAACTTTAATTGCTTACGAGTCTCCTCAAAGAATTTTGAAAACATTACAATATATAGAGAAAAGTTTTCCAGATGTAAAAATAGTTGTGGCACGCGAGATTACTAAACTACACGAAGAGTATCT
>CAZYSI010000032.1:0-7466 GCA_964650345.1 uncultured Candidatus Saccharibacteria bacterium
GAGTTTTATGCTTTTTTGGAACACCCATAAAATTATTTTAAAGTAATTCTAAATAACTGATAAATAGTCAATGCGATAAGTATATCTAAAAATGCCTATTTCGTCAAGAAGGTTGGGTTTTTTGTTTAAAAAAAGGGAGGCTGGCACACGAATGCGCCAGCCGTATACTATGGGCTCTTTGCCAAAGCCGTTGTTGCTGTGGGAAGCAAAAGCTGCTTAGGACTGGAAGAATTGGGTAGGATTGTCGGTTGCGAGGGTGAAACTAGGGTCAGTAACAGGTCCCTAACCCTGACCATGTCGGAGTCAGACCAATTGTCCCGATTGAGAGCAATCGTGATTTGGTCGACGGGTTTGCCGCCAGAAGTAGCGCGGAGAAACAAAGCTTCTGTGGTATTGAACTCCTTAACAAACCGTTCTGCGAACTGCTTGTCCTTCGAGTCGTCAAAAGCGTTTGAAACTGCTCTAAACGGCACTACTGTAGCGCCGGATTGCTGCATAGATTGCTCTATTGGCAAGGGACCCCTATACCAATTGATGATCACCTGCTGTTGGTCAGCCGAACGGACAATGTCCACATACGGCTGCTGCGGCACTACCACTTGCTTAACCGGCTTGGCCTTTTTCTTCTTGCGTGATTTCTTCGGCTTATTCACACCATCGGCCTTACCGACCACAAGGGTGGTTACTAGACTAGTCTCGGCTGCCATTGCAGGCAAAGGAGACAAGATAAATAAAATAACAACAAAACTAACCAGACTTTTGATCATACTTGCCTCCTTAAAAGTTCTTAACCTCAAGACAAAATTCAGCTAAATTTCATCTTACTATAAGTATACGTCGTGCAACTGGTTGGGGCAACAAAAAAACCTGCGATTATGCACAGGCTTATTAGTGCCCCCAATCCGAGTAACCGAAATCAGGAGCCCGGGACCCTACTCACCAGCATCATTTCGGACACAGGCTTTTGAGTAAATAAAGCCGTGCTTTACTAGCACGACAATTTATGATATCGTATTTTATACGTTTTGTCAAGTATTAGAAAAAGTGAGGACAGGAGGAAAATTCGTGCAGAAACCAATTGCGAACATTTTAATCGTATCCGCAGGGAACATCACTCTAGGAGGCTTAATCGCCCAGCAGCTAAAAAACCAGCTTCCAGAGGCCGAGGTTGTGACCTACCACGATAATCCTCCGAAAGACGACTACAGTCACGACGGGGTGGAATTATTGATGAGTAAGCTGGTCGGACACAAGATCGACGCAGCAGTGGTTGCTAACTTGCCTGAAGTAGGAGTTGAGCCATTTCAGGTCCTAGAAAGTTATTGTCTGCGGTTCATTACTAAGCCTGAACTATGGTCGGTTCCTTTGAATTACCATATTAACAGCTCAGTAAGGGAACGATTCTGTAATTTGGGGGCAAGCCCGCACAACACGCTGCATATTTCTTCGCTGGTTACCCCAAAGGAAATTGCGGAAGAAATGGCGCAGAGACTGCGAAAAGCAGGGCTGTAAGACAGCCTAACAATAAGACGCTTCACCAAAAGAAGCGCCTTTTTTATTTAAAATATTTCTACTGGTGTTAAAAACCCATACCGCCCATACCACCAGGCATTCCCCCGCCCATTGCTGGAGCATCGGATTTTGGCTCAGGCTTGTCCACTACAATAGTTTCAGTAGTCACAAGAGTAGAAGCAATTGAAACTGCATTTTCCAGAGCTAGTCTAGTAACTTTAACTGGGTCTACAATACCGGCTTGGATCATGTCGTCTTTTTTGCCAGCCTCCCACTTCATTTCGTCATAATTAGCAAAGTCGAAACCAGCATGGCCACCTTGAGTTTGTACATAAGTAATAATGCCGCTTGGCTCAGCACCGGCGTTCTCTGCAATTTGGCGAAGAGGTGCCTCTAGAGATTTGCGGACTATCATAGCGCCACGCTTTTCGTTTTCTTGGAAGTAACCTGAATTACTTGAACCAGAAATGGCTTGCTCGAGCACTGGTGCGATCTTCGCGAGTGCAGCTCCCCCACCAGCAACGATTCCTTCTTCTACAGCAGCACGGGTGGCGTTCAAAGCATCTTCGATTTTAAACTTCTTAGCCTTCATTTCAGTTTCAGTGAATGCTCCAACTTTAATAACACCAATGCCGCCACTCAAACGCGCCATGCGCTCATGTAGTTTTTCTTTATCAAAATCTGAAGTTGAAGCAATGGCTTCAGCTTTGATTTGTGCAACACGGGCTTCAATAGCACTCTTGTCGCCCTGGCCGTCTACAATAGTTGTGTGCTCTTTGGTAGCAATTACTTTACGAGCACGCCCAAGTTGTTCTAGTTCAGTTTTATCTATTGCCAAGCCCAGCTCAGAAGTAATCACAGTTCCACCGGTTAGAACAGCAATGTCTTGGAGCATTTCTTTACGACGGTCGCCAAAACCTGGAGCCTTGACGCCGAGCACCGAAAATGTACCGCGAAGTTTGTTTAATACGAAAGTAGTGAGTGCCTCGCCATCTATGTCATCAGCTAAAATTACTAATTCTTTCTTGCCTGTCTGGGCAATTTTCTCAAGCAAAGGCAAAATTTCCTGAACGCTGGAAATCTTTTTATCGGTAATTAAAATATATGGATCATCCCAAACCGCTTCCATACGTTCGGTATTGGTAACCATGTAGCCGGAAATGAAGCCGCGGTCAAAACGCATGCCTTTTACCACTTCTTTTTCCAGACCAATACTTTGGCCTTCTTCAACTGTTACCACACCATCATTGCCAACTTCTTCCATTATTTCAGCAATCAGTTTGCCAACTTCGGGGTCGAGTGAAGAAATAGTGGCCACCTGCTCAACACCTTCACGACCACTAACGGTTTGCTTAACTTTATTAAGTTCTTCCACAACAAACTTCACAGCCTTGTCCATACCACGCTTTAAGTCGTTGGCTTTAAAAGTGTTGCGCTCAAGTTCAGAAAACGCCTCTTCGATCATTTTCTGAGCTAGTACTGTGGCTGTAGTAGTACCGTCACCAGCATCTTCATTAGTCTTGTTAGCTACTTCTTGAATTAGAGATACGCCAACATTCTGAAACTTATCTTCCAGTTCAAGTTCTTTTGCCACAGTAACGCCGTCATCAGAAATAGTTGGACTACCAAAACCACGATCTAAAATAACTGCCTTCCCAGTCGGGCCAAGGGTTACTTTAATAGCATCGGCAGCAATGTCGACACCTTCTTTAATAGATTTTTTGGCTTCAAAGCCAGTCTTAATAATTTTGCTCATTCTTGATTTCCTTTCTAAAATTCTGGTAAATTAGTTTTCAATAATTGCTACAGCTTGAGAATCTTCGTCATCGGCAACATAGACGATCTTGTACTTTTCTTTGTCGCCAGCTTCACCAGGCACCTCTACTTCAGCTATTCCGTAACCATTAAATACTACGGTACTGCCGACTTTAATGCCGTACTGCTCTATTAGCTCACCATTACCTACTGCAACGACTGTGCCCTGGTTGGGTTTTTCTTTTTCTGAATTTGATGGCAATACAATGCCAGAAGCAGTCACTTCTTCAGTAGACATTTGCTTAACTAAAATTCGGTTTCCGAGTGGTTTGATGTTCATATTTGTTCCTTTGTTAATGCTTAATTGTATAAAAAATTGATCGAAATTAAAAGCCTCAGCCCAGAAGCTCTACCTATACGAATGTATAAAAAATTAGCACTCTTGTCAAGGGAGTGCTAAACCTAGCTAAATCTACTAAAACGCTACATTCCGGATTTAGTCCTCGAAACTAGAACCAACCGTGGTTGTTTGGCCTGGGTAGTCTTCGACAACAAATAAACAAACTTTCCCGAAAATAGTCCTGGCCAAGCTTCGAGTAAAAACAGGCGTAAAAATTCTGGCGACCAAGACGGCACAACGCCTGCGCCCATGAAATTAAATTGACGGGCTGCAATATGCAAACCAGTTTGAGAAAATTTTTCTTCCAACTCGTGCGGGGTGAAAAACCGAATATGGCCATAGTCCCACGCAGTGGCACCATGACGGATATTATCCCAATGTACTATCCCCTGCCCAACGAGCAAACGCAGACGCTGACGGATATCAAAATGGTTCGGCACTCCAAAAATTAGTTGACCATCATCTTTTAGCACGCGCTGTGCTTCTTGCAAAATATGCTCAGGGTAATACATGTGCTCAGGGACATCGGTGCAAATAACTAAATCAAAGGTTTTGTCTGCGCTTGGCCAGGTTTGGCTAATATCTGCTTTATTAAATTGCCAGACATTGTTGTTCCTAACATTTTCATGCTGTGGTTCCTGCAAATCTATTGCAGTCACATCATGCCCTAGTTTAGCTAAATGCAAATCTAACATTCCAGAACCACTACCAACATCTAAGATTTTTAGTTTTGGACCATACTCAAAATCCAAAAGCCGTTTTACTTTTTCAAAAGTATTAACTTCATAAGATGTTTTTGTATTCTGATGAAATTCGGATTGGTTCATAAAAAAGCAGCACCCTGTTATTGTAGAGTGCCGCGGCGAGATGTCAAGCAGGACAGTGACTTAGCAGGCAGCTAGCCTAAACGGATGGCTTGGCTGTGACCCAGTGGTTCCAGGGAAGCCTCAAGCAAATTTGCGTAGGCTGCATTTTTGCGCGGGAGGAAAATAATCAAGCTCGACTCTTTTCCTTTCCTGTGCCACCAGCTAATTTGGGAGTACCAAATCATTATTAACTCCAATTCCTGGTGGGATTGTTCTGTGGCTTGAATGAAAATGGATTCGTAGAACTGTTGCTGCTGCGGCCTTTTTGCCGGAAGGTGCGGGGCCGTTGTGACCAACTCAATACCACTGTCGCTTGCAACATCGATGATATTTGAAACAATGTTAGCGCCTAACATCATTCCAAGCCAAGTAGCTTTTTTCATAGTAACCTCCTCTAACATACGAACAGAATATACCCCAGCTTATAATACCTACTTCGAAAAGTCAAAATAACCCTTTAACAGACTGGATTGTTTGCTGTCGGGATGAAAACTTAGTTCATTGGGCCGGACAAATACGAAATTATCTTGATGAATCCGATTCCGCTGCCAATTTCCCAAAGCGCGCTCTAGCCATTGCCCCAATGGATTGTTGAATAATTTTTCTAGCCAGTTTTGCAAGCGTGATTGCTTAACCGCAAGCGCAGGAGCAAAACTAATATTTGGGAAAAATTGCTTAAGCCATTCTTGGTTTGCCCGTTGGAATTTGACTATTTGATTACTATAAATAACGGGCCGCAATTTAGCATACTCCATAGCAGTATATAAATTGCGTTCTGAAGTGCGTTCTTTAGTGTCAGCCAAATAGTGGTTCAAGCAAAATCGATTGATTATTTTTTTGCCATGGCGACGCACACCAAAAATATGGAACCAAGCTGAAAGTAATGTACGGGCAGTCCACATATATTTAGTATCAGTAATTATGAGTAAGTCTATGTCGGATGTAGAACGCTGTTGCCCTAAAGCCTGCGAGCCGGCAATGGCAATACCACGCACGAACGGAATGTGGCGCGTTGGCTTTAAATAGCGACGGATTAATTTCTCACGTTTAGTCCCATACAAATAGTTTCGCATTCGGTCATGAATTATTTGCTCACGAGCCGGCAGACAATAAAAACCATTCTTTGTAACTATACTTTGCTCCCGCGAAAGTATATATAACTGCGTTAAGATTGTGTCTAAATGCACTATAGCCGTAGGAGGAGTAAAATCATCAAGTTCAAAACGCTCATCTAACTTATTCTTCAATGTCTGCTTCTCTGGCAGTAAATACTTATGAATTTCATAGGCTGTAAGAGGTAGGTTCTGCAAATCAAAAAAGCGCAGAGTATCCACAATGCGCTGAGCTAGCATATTACCTCCAACATTAGAGTCCTAAACTTTCTGCGCGTACTTCCTCCCAATCGCTATAATCGTTTTCTTTGTACACACGAACTTTGTGTGAAAATTCTGTATCAGACAAAATATATTCTGTGCGAGCTGTGTCGCCCTGCCGATGCGAGTAGTGCTGTTTTTTATCTAACACTGCTGGGCGATTTTCGCGCACCACGCGGTAGCGGTCGCCTGTACCAGGCATAGTAAACTCCACAACATTTTTTGTGCCATTTTCTACGCCATTACCATGGTCATCTTCAATCCATTTTTCAATGGTAACACCAACGTCCTCAAAACGATCTTGCGCAGTTTCTACAAATTGTTCCCAACGTTCATCAGTCATTGGTTAGTTATTAAATATTACTGCTGATACTGCTTAATTAAATCTTGTATATTTGAAGTGTCAATTGTAGTACCGCTTTCTAACAAACCACCACTAAGCGCTGAGCTCACTGAATTAAGCGCAAACGGAATAACCGCAATAGTAACAAGGAGTGGAATTACAACCAGAGCAACTGTAATAATGAGTTGCCACTTAATATAGTTTTTGGTTTTGCGGCTGTTTTCGAGAATCTCCGCAAGCATTTGTTGGTCTGTTGACTGGGTTGGTTGTGGTTGTGGATTTTCCATATTTTCTAACTATTTTTGCTCTTTTGGACAGTAGCAGCTAGTGCGACCACCTAATTTCAGGCTTTTCAGTATTGTACCACAGACTTTGCAAGGTTGTTTGGCTCGGCCATAAACGTAGTGGTGCTTACCCATGCTCCCCCATTTGCCGTCGGTGCGCACAAAATCTCCCACACTCGAACCCTTGTATTTTACTCCAGCCTGCAGCACTGGTTTAATTTGATTAAAAACCGCTTTGAGTTCGCGCTCGAGCAAAGCAGATACTTGCCGATCTGGCCGCACATGGGCATGATACAAAATTTCATCGCTATATATATTACCAATACCGACAACGACTTTAGTGTCCATGAGCGCCAGCTTAATGGGGATTTTTTTACGATTTTTTAATGCGTCTTTGAACACTTTAAATGTAAATGACTTATCTAGCGGCTCTGGTCCATAACTTTTAAATTCTGCGACTTTGTCTATGTCTTTGTCGAGCACAATACGAAGATAACCAAACTGACGCAAGTCGTTGTAGTACAAAGTTGATCCATCATTGAAATAAAAAATAACGTGCGTGTGTTTGGTTGGGAGTTTAACAAGTGGTGCGGTGGCTTTATTTAAAATCCTGTACTGACTACCAGTGCGCTTGGCCTGGGCTTTATCTTCATAAATAAATTGGCCAGTCATCTTAAGATGCGCAAGCATCGATAACGGACCATCAAGGTTAAAAATTAACATTTTGCCCCGGCGACGAACAGAAGTAAACTTTTGACCGCCTAAAAGTTTAGCAAATTCATTCACAGTTTTCTGTGAGCTGTCACGGATGTTGCTAACGGTTTGTGGACCAATGGAAATAATTTTACCCATATTAACAACCACGCGCTTAATCTTGCGGCCAATAATACGTTTATTCAGTTCGTTTACAACGGTTTGGACTTCTGGTAGTTC
>CAZYSI010000033.1:0-7405 GCA_964650345.1 uncultured Candidatus Saccharibacteria bacterium
GAAGCCAATAAATATTATGACTGCGGTGATTGAATTTTTTGTAGGAATTTTAGAAGTAATTTCTGAGGTTGCTAAACTACTTTCCTTGTCTTTGCGTTTGTTCGGAAATATTTTTGCAGGAGAAGTTTTATTAACTGTGTTAGCTGGAATCCTGCCATTCATATTGCCTTTGCCGTTCATTACCTTGGAGCTAATTGTTGGTGTTGTCCAGGCAACTGTATTCTCAATGCTAACATTGGTGTACTTAACTATTGCTACTACACCAGTAGTCAGTCATCACAGCGATCATAAAGAAGACCTCGAGCCCACACCAACAGTTTAGGTGACCTGCATCTGTTTTGAATTCTGCTCATCAAATTCAAAACTGATACTAATCACTTAATCGCTTTCGAAGCCGACTTTAAAAATTCAACCAGTCGAGTAAAGAAAGCAAAAAGGACTCTCATGACTCCAGAAACTATGGAATTGCTTGCTAAAGCAATTACTATCGCCATCGGCGGTATTGGCCCAGCTTTGGGTATTGGAAAAATCGGCGCAAAAGCTATGGAAGCAATTGGCCGCAACCCTGAAAGCGTAGACAAACTATTCGTGCCAATGTTGCTTGGTATGGCTTTTGCCGAAGCTATTGCGATTTACGCATTGGTTATTACCTTCATTCTGTAATTATCCGCGGAGGAGTTGCAAGACATTGCGATTCCTCCATCAATTCTAAATTCTATCTATGCAAAAACACTCTACATTCTTGATGAAAAGCCTTTATACATTAGCCTCTGTATTAATTACGGTGGGGATGGTGTTTGGAATTGGACTGATCACTATTCATGCTGCAACCCCAGCAGCTACTACTACCGAGCTTCAACCCGCTAGCGGCGCCGCTGAATATAATAGTGAGGAAGAAAACGGGGTAGAAACTGAGCATGGGGCCTCTGGAGCTCATGCTGCGGAAGGCGAAGCGTCGCATGCAGAAGACACTGGTATTGTCGGCATGTTCGGCTTGAACTGGAAACTGTTTCTAGCTCAGTTAATAAACTTTGGAATTATTTTGTTTGTTCTGTGGAAATGGGTCTTTGGTCCAGTTACTAAGGGCTTAAGCCAACGAACAGAAAAGATCGAAAGCTCATTAGCTGATGCTCAAAAAATTGCAGAAGAAAGGGAAACCTTCGATTCATGGAAGCAAGGAGAGATTGGTCAAGTTCGCACTGAAGCGGCAGGAATTCTTACCCAGGCAAAACGAGATGCAGAAAGCCTTAAACAGGCTACGCTAGATCAAACCAAAGAAGAGCAGGCAAAACTAATTGCTAACGCACAAACGAAGTTAGAACAAGAGAAACAAGCTATGCTCGACAGCGTAAAGGGGGAACTAGCAGAATTAGTAGTAACAGCGACAGAGTCAGTATTGAAACATAAATTAGATTCTAAAAAGGATACAGCCTTAATTGATGAAGCTTTAGAACAAGCCCATGCTCGATCCAAAGAACAAGGGGGTAGCGGATGAGATTCACTAAACAACAATACGCTCAAGCCCTATACGAAGCGCTTTCGGAGTCTAGTCCTAAAAGCCATGACCAAGTCATTGAAAATTTCATTCAAGCTCTGAAAGCAAATGGAGATTTAGGAAGCTACGAAGAAATTATTAATCATTATGAAATTTACGACAAAGAGCAACGCGGGGTAACAGAAGTAGAGGTAACAGTAGCTAGTCCAACTGTAAACAAGAATCTAATTAATGACCTCAACAAGCTGGTTGGGAAGAATACGGAAATAACCAGCAAGACCGATGAAAAAATTATCGGTGGAGTAGTAATCCGTATTGATGACACATTAATTGATGGGAGCGTCAAAAATAAATTAGATAATTTAGAAAGTACTTTGAAGGGAAACGCACATGGCTAACGCACAACATATTATAGATAAGTTAAAGGAGCAGATCGCGGGTTTCGAACCTACTGTTTCGGTTGAAAAAGTCGGCACTGTTTTAGAGGTAGGAGACGGGATTGCTCGAATTTCAGGCCTCAGCGATGTAAAAAGCATGGAAATGCTTGATTTTGGTAATGGAATTAGTGGTGTTGCTCTAAACTTGGAAGAGCACTCTATTGGGGCCATTATTCTAGGGGAAGCCCATCATGTTAGCCAGGGAGACACAGTTCGTTCAACGGGCCGCATTTTGTCTGTTCCTGTTGGCGATGCCTTAATTGGCCGCGTGCTTTCTGCCTTGGGTGAACCTAAAGATGGTAAAGGGGATCTAAAAGAAAGTGCGTTCTATCCAGTAGAAAAAATTGCGCCTGGGGTTATTACTCGTCAGTCTGTGCACCAACCAGTACAAACAGGTATTAAGGCTATTGACGCTCTTATTCCCATTGGCCGTGGCCAACGCGAACTAATTATTGGCGATCGCCAAACTGGGAAAACAGCTGTTGCGATCGATACTATCCTGAACCAGCACGACCAAAATATGATTTGTGTTTATGTCGGCGTTGGTCAAAAGGAAAGTAAGATTGCAAAAATCGTTGCCGAGCTAGAAGAACGCGGGGCTATGGCTTACACAATTGTTGTTTCTGCAGGAGCAAGTGAACCAGCAGCCTTAAGCTACATTGCACCATACAGCGCAACTGCTATGGCCGAATACTTTATGGACCAAGGCAAGGATGTATTAATTGTTTACGATGACTTAAGCAAACAAGCTGTAGCTTATCGTGAGATTTCTCTGTTACTACGACGCCCACCAGGCCGCGAAGCGTATCCGGGAGATGTGTTTTACTTGCACTCTCGATTGCTCGAACGCGCTGCAAAAATGAATTCAGATAATGGTGGTGGTTCTATTACTGCGCTTCCAATTATTGAAACCCAGGCTGGCGACATTTCCGCCTACATTCCTACCAATGTTATTTCTATTACGGATGGACAGATCTTCCTAGAGAGTGATTTGTTCTATAAAGGTATCCGTCCGGCTGTGAACGTTGGGACATCTGTATCTCGTGTGGGAAGCTCTGCTCAAACAAAGGCTATTAAAAAAGTGGCTGGGAAATTAAAGTTGTCGTTAGCACAGTTCCGTGAATTAGAAGCGTTCGCACAATTCGGTTCCGACTTGGACGAAGCTACGCGCGAACAGCTTGAACTAGGACGTCGCTTAACCGAACTTATGAAGCAGCCACAATACGAACCAATTCCAATGGAAAAACAAGTTGCAATATTGTATGCAGTGAATAATGGAATGTTAAACGATATTGAGGTAGAGAAACTTGGGCAATTTGAAAAAGATTTCTATGACTTCATGGATGCCCAAGGTAAAGACGTATTAAACACAATTCGAGAAACGAAAGAATTAGCGGAAGATACTGAAGCAAAATTAAAAGGCGCCATTGACGCCTTCAAGCAAGGCTGGAATAAATAACTATCGTCTAGCCAATGCCATAACGACAGATAATAAACCACCGCCTAATAATAAACAGATAATCAGAAGGAAAAACGGCCAAAATAGCCTAACTCCCAAAACCCTCACATCCTGGTACTCAGCTGCAGGGAAGTACAAGATGAAAGCAGAAATAAATCCTACTAATAAGGGAATGGCTGCAAAATCATTATTCTTTCTTGTCATAAAGTTCCTCCGAATAAAACTAATTGAATCTTAGCATTGCATACAAATGCCATCAACACAAGAATTAACCAGACGTATAAAATCCATTAAAAGCACTCGTAAAATTACGAAGGCTATGCAAATGGTGTCTGCGGCAAAGATGCGTAAAGCGCAAAACGCTACGCTGGCCAGCCGCAATTATGCTCAACTCGCAAGTGAGTTGATTGCTGGTATTGGAAATGTAGAACGATATGAAAACCCATTACTAGCGCAATACCCAAACGCTAAGAAAGTTGGGGTACTGTTAATTACTACTAATAGAGGTTTGGTTGGCGGATTTAATACTAACTTAATGAACAAGGTTAGAGAACTTAGACTCGGAGAGCCAGAACTAATATCTGAACTCATTACTGTTGGTAAAAAGGGAACAGATGGCGTAAGTCGAACAAATTGGGATTTACTGGCAAAATTTTCTAAACACGACAGCACACAACAAGTAAAGGACATCTACCCGATCGTACAAATTATTACCAATAGTTTTAAAACCGGGGAGTATAGAAAAATTCTAGTGGTGTACAATCATTTTGTTTCAACCTTAGAACAAAGACCGACTGCAAAAGTACTTCTACCCTTTGCTTGGCAAAAAGAAATGGACGAGAGTACAAACATTAACACCTGGACACAAACGTTTGAACCCAACCGACGCTCAGTACTAGAACACTTACTGCCTCGAGTCCTAGAAAGTCAAATCTATCAGGCAATTTTGGAAAGCGATGCCTCTGAACACAGTGCCCGCATGGTAATGATGAAAAATGCCACAGAAGCAGCTGGAGAATTAATTGACGACTTAACCTTAACGTATAACCAACTTAGACAAAATAAGATTACGACCGAGCTATCGGAAATCACCGCTGGCAGGATCGCCCTAGAAAGCTAATAGAAAGGTAACTAAACAATTATGGCAAAGACTACAATAAAAAAAGATGCAGCTGCCGCAGTACAAACCTCAAACAGCGGTACAATTTCCCAGGTAATCGGTCCGGTTGTTGACGTTGCTTTCGCAGGGAACGCTCCAGCAATTTACAATGCGCTTGAAGTAATGATAGATGGCAAAAAATTAACTTTAGAGGTACAACAGCAGCTTAGCGGTGGGATTGTACGCACTGTTGCCATGTCATCTACCGACGGCCTACAGCGCGGCATGCCAGTAACCAATACCGGCGCTCCAATTTCCGTACCAGTTGGACAGGCGACCCTAGGGCGCATGTTCAATGTGCTTGGCGACTCCATTGACGGCAAAGCTGAAGCGCAAACAGAAGAGAGATATCCAATTCACCGTACTGCTCCTGCCCTTACCGACCAATCAACCAAAAACGAAATTCTTGAAACTGGAATTAAAGTTGTAGACCTTATCTGCCCAATCCTTAAAGGTGGTAAAGTAGGTTTGTTCGGTGGAGCTGGTGTAGGTAAGACTGTATTAATTCAAGAACTAATTAATAACATTGCTAAAGCTCATGGTGGCTTGTCCGTGTTTGCTGGCGTAGGGGAACGTACCCGTGAGGGTAATGACCTTTACCACGAAATGAAAGAATCTGGTGTTATTGAAAAAATGACCATGGTATTCGGCCAAATGAATGAACCACCTGGCGCTCGCGCTCGTGTGGCTCTTTCTGGCCTGGCAATGGCAGAATATTTCCGAGACAAAAACAAAGCCGACATTCTGCTTTTCGTAGACAACATTTTCCGTTTCACCCAAGCCGGGTCTGAAGTGTCTGCGCTTCTTGGTCGTATTCCTTCTGCAGTAGGATACCAGCCTACACTTGCCACAGAAATGGGTGAGTTACAAGAACGCATCACTTCTACTAAGGAAGGTTCTATTACTTCTGTACAAGCTGTATACGTGCCAGCAGACGACCTTACTGACCCAGCTCCAGCAACAACTTTTGCTCACCTTGACTCTACTGTAGTGCTTTCCCGCGCGATCTCTGACCTTGGTATTTACCCGGCAGTAGATCCTTTGGATTCTACGTCCACAATTTTAGATCCTAACATTGTTGGACAAGAACACTACGACGTTGCTCGTGGTGTACAAAAAACTCTACAGCGCTACCGTGACTTGCAAGATATTATTGCCATTTTGGGTATGGAAGAACTTCCAGAAGAAGATAAGCTTATTGTCGCTCGTGCTCGCAAAATTCAGCGCTTCCTATCCCAGCCATTCTTCGTCGCTGAAGTCTTTACTGGCTCTCCAGGACAATATGTATCTATTGCCGATACAGTTCGTGGTTTTAAGGAAATCCTTGAGGGTAATCATGATGACAAACCAGAGCAAGCCTTCTATATGAAAGGTGGAATTGACCAAGTAAATGCTTAAAATGAACCTCCAATTAGTGACCCCAGAACGAACAGTTCTCACTGAGGAAGTGGTTAGTTTGACTTGCCCTACTGTAGACGGTGAGATTACTATTTTGCCCGGTCATGCCCCGATTATAGCTACCTTAACCAGTGGGGAGCTGATCGCTAGAAGTACCAACAAACACAATGACGGCAGTCATAACATTCATGTTGCTGGCGGGTTCGTACAAGTCCAGAATAGCGGTAGGGAAATAATCATTTTAGCAGACGCAGCAGAGCACTTTTATGAAATTGATTTAGAACGAGCCAAACAAGCTAAAACAGAAGCGGAAAACATCCTTAGAGAACAGACTCTTTCCGATGAAGAATACGCCATGGCTGCAGTCTGGTTGCAAAGAAGTTTGAGTAGAATACACATTGCTCGCAAGCACTCGCAACGCAAGTCTCGCATTACTAGCCAAGGCGTCTTACATGACTAAAAAATTAAAACTTACCTCAAAAGTGTCTCGTGCTAAATCAGCGCCAGGCATTTTTGTTTTACCTGTTGCATCAAAGAAGAAACTACCTTACTTTGCGATTTGTGTTTCAGATATATTGTCGATAAAATTTCCTCAGACATATGTTGTCGGTGGTGCAGTACGGAATATTTTGCTAGATAAAAAAATAGTAGATGTAGATATTGCCACCCAGGCTACCCCTAGAGAAATTATTGAGCTACTAAAAGCTGGGGGTATAAATTTCTCGGCTGACCACCAAAAGCTAGGTGTGGTAGTAGCGAAGTCGCCCTTGGGGCAGTCAGTGGAAATTACTACTTTTCGTACAGAAACATATGGCAAATCTAGATTTCCTAAGGTAAAATTTGCGCGTACCGCTCGCCAAGACAGCCGTCGTCGCGACTTTACCGTAAATGCCCTTTACTACTCGCTCAATGATAATTCAGTCCAAGATTTTCATGGGGGTATTGAAGACATTAAAAAACTAAGTCTTAAGTTTATTGGTCGAGCGGTAAAAAAAATCCAGGAAGATCCGCTAAGAATTATGCGAGCGTATAAGTTTTCGTTGCAGTACAATCTCAAAATAGATGAATCTACTGAAGAGATTTTACAAACAAACAAACATTTATTAAAACATGTTAGCGCTGCACGATTAAATCGCGAAATAGAATCAATTTCATCTGCCAAACTAAGAAAATTACTAAAAAAAGTTATACACAATAACTCTTGACTGAAAGTTGAATAAAACTTTATAATAATATTAGTTCAAATTTAGAAAAGCGAAACAGAAAGTTTAATTGCATAATAAAAAGTTTTGCAATTAAAAAACAGAAACGCAAAATTTATTTGTACTACTTAACCTTCGCGGCTAACTGCTGTGAGGAAGTAGAAAATTAAGAGGCGAAACAAAATAATTCGTCTCAGGGAGACTAGCCACAATGGCCGCAAAAAAGAGAAAAGCTGCAAAGCGCCCTGCTGCTAA
>CAZYSI010000034.1:0-7396 GCA_964650345.1 uncultured Candidatus Saccharibacteria bacterium
TGGTTTTGTTTCAATTTCTTCACCCCCAATCTCTTTTTGGGATAAGAATAAGTAGATTTTACGCCACTTATCTATAATTAAAGGTCTACCTTTATTATACCACAGGCAGACCTTTAACAAGCAATTTTATCAACAGTAGGTTTTGTCTATACAGAACCAGCTAAATTGTAAATCGGCAGCAAGACACCGGCTACCAACATACCAACAGCTACGCCAAGAATTAAAATAATGATTGGTTCTAGTAAAGTCGACAGAGTTGCGACCTTATTATCTACTTCTTTCTCGTAAAATACTGCCATCTTTAACAATATGGTGTCGAGCTGGGCAGTTTTTTCGCCCACACCAACCATTTGAGTAACCAACGGAGGGAATTCTTTATAACGAGCCAGGGAGTCACTAATAGATTTCCCGTTAGTAACCTGTTGGGCAACATCCATTAGAATATCCCTATAAATAACATTGTTAACAATTTCCGAAATAATTTGCAAAGCCTTAATAATTGGAATGCCGCCAGAAACCAAAGTCGACAAGTTGCGAGCAAACCGAGCCATGTAAATATTTTGTAAGACACCGCCGACAATAGGAATAGTTACTTTGAAACGGTCCCAAGTGTAACGTCCAGAATATGTTTGTATTAAAGCTCGTACCGCTACCACAGCACCTACTAACACCAATAGTACTAGCCACCAATAAACATCAAAAAAGTCGGTTAGGCCAATTAAGACCTTGGAGACCAAGGGTAGTTCCACATTTTGTTCCTTCAAAATGCTAACTAAGCTCGGTAGCACGAATTTGAACATCAAGACCCCTACTAATACCAATGCCGATAACACAAAGGCTGGGTATGTCATTGCTCCTTTAACTTTAGAGCGTAGGTCGTAATCTTTTTCTAATTGATCGGCTAAGTAATTCAAAGCTTCAGCTACGTTACCTGAAGCTTCACCAGAACGAACCAAACTAACGTAAATATTGCCAAAAATTCGAGGGTGCTTAGACAAGGCTAAGGACAAACTATCACCACTTTCCACTGACTGCACCATACTGCGAGTTACGGATTGAAGCCCTTTATTAGTAACTTGGTGCTCAAGAATACGCAGCGCCTGCACAATTGGCACCCGCGCGCCTACCAAAGTCGAAAATTGACGAGAAAACAGTACTAAATCTTTTTGAGTCACCCGCGAAGTAACGCTTTCAGTAAGATTTTCCAGTTGAACAAACAGGTTATCTTTTTGCTCACTAAGACCAATAATTACTAGTCCATTTTGGTTTAACAACTGCTCTGCCTTAGCTTCGCTGCTGGCGATTACTGTCCCTTTTTTTAACAACCCTTCTTGGTTTCTGGCCTGATAAGTAAATTTCATGCGTATAATTAGCTATTAAGAAGCTAGTAATGAATTAAAGTAATCTTGATCCAGTACGAAATTACGGGCGATTTCCAAATCTACCACACCCTGCTTAACCAAGTTGGCTAAAGCTTTATCGAGCGGGACCATGCCGGAATCCATGCTGGTGTGAATAATGTTACTGATTTCGTAAATCTTGTTATCCCTAATCACATTACGGATAGCATGATTCATAACCATAATTTCTGCTGCAGGAATGCGGCCTCCGCCAATTTTTGGCATCAAGCGCAAGCTAACAACTCCTAGCAGGGTGTTGGCCAGCTGAGAACGAACTTGGGACTGCTGCGCAGCTGGAAAGACATCTACGACACGGTCAATACTTTGAGCTGCATCATTAGTGTGCATAGTAGCAAAAATTAAGTGACCAGTTTCTGCCAAAGTTAGAGTAGCCTGAATAGATTCCAAGTCACGCATTTCACCAACTAAAACAACATTAATATCCTCGCGCAGCGCAGCCTTCAAAGCCAGTTCAAAACTCGGCGTATCTTGACTAACTTCGCGCTGGGTTATAAACGACTCCTTAGGAGTAAACAAAAATTCAACCGGATCTTCAATGGTTAAAATATGTTCCGAACGCGTAAGGTTAATCTCGTTAATCATGGAGGCTAAGGCAGTGGACTTACCATGACCAGTCGGACCCACCACTAGAACTAATCCTTGACGATTCTGGGTAAAAGTTTTCAAAATCGGGGGCAAGTTCAATTCTTCCAAAGACTTAATTTGAGTTGGGATCAGGCGGAACGCAATATTCCACACACCTTGCGCCTGGTAAACGTTAACACGAAAACGAGCACTGTCTTTGTAAGAGTAAGAAAAGTCTAAATGCCATTGGTCTTGCAGCAGCTGCTTCTGCAATGGGGTTAACATTACTGAAACCAAATCTGAAACAGCGTCCGCACTAAGTACCTGGTAATCTTCTAACCGAGTTAAGGCGCTATCTATACGCAACACTGGTGGCTCACCAACAATTAAGTGCAAGTCCGAAGCATTGCGCTCAAGCGTAACCGCAAGGAGTTTATTAAGTTCTAATTCACTAGCTTTATACATGTTTTTATATTTATTTCTTAGTTACAACTTGCTCTATGGCAAGCAATAAATCTCTAGGTCTGGTTAATCCCCTGTTAATATGGAAAGATACCCCTGCTTGCATAATAGCATCTATTTGGTCTTCATCGCTAGTCTTAGTCATAGTAATAATTGGTAAATCTACAAATTCTTGTTTGAGCGAGCGAATTAGGCGCGAACCAGCATTCATGTCTTCTGATGGATTTACAATCACCACATCGGGACTAGCTTGCTGAACTGCAGCCAACATATTTGCTAAAGCATCGGTTAAATGCACTTGCATACCAATTTCTTCTAGTTGTTGGCTGTAAAATGAACGCGTTTCTGGTTCTGGCTCTACCAACACAACCACCATGCCGTTTAGACTCACAAATGGCTGATTTCTTAAAGTATGATGATGTTTAATAATATACTCCATTATTTTTACTCGGTAGTAACCCTAATAATTTCATCCATAGTGGTTTCGCCGCGAATAACTTTCAGCAGCCCATCTTGCTTCATGGTAATTACACCAAATTTAGCAGCTTGCTCGTAAACCTTATGAGCTGGTAATTTAGCAAATAACGCCTCTTGCAGCTCAGGGATTAATGGAATGACTTCAAATATACCCATTCGGCCTTTATAGCCAATATTACCACACTCCTTACAACCCACGGCTTTGTAAGTTTTATAATTCTTTATATCAATTTTATCTAAATATTCCTTAGGAATCCCTACCATGGCTTTATCTATCTCCGCTTTAATAAGCGCGGTTGGCTGTTCAACTGCTTTGCACTTTTCACACAACCTGCGCACTAAACGCTGAGCCATAATTAAATTTACTGAGGCGGACAGCAGGAATTGTTCAATACCCATATCTGCCAAACGTGGGATTGCACCAACTGCATTATTGGTGTGAAGCGTTGAAAATACCAAGTGACCAGTCAAAGCCGCATGAACTGCCAACTCAGCGGTTTCTTCGTCACGAATTTCGCCAACCATAATAATATTTGGGTCCTGACGCAGAATACTACGCAAACCAGAAGCAAATGTCAGGCCAATATCTGGGTTAATTTGGCTTTGATTAACCCCAGCAATAAAGTATTCAACCGGATCTTCCAAGGTAATAATGTTTACTTCATTGGTATTCTGTAAAGTTAAAATGGAATACAATGTGGTAGATTTACCGCTTCCAGTCGGCCCAGTAATTAAAAATACACCGTGAGTCTTTTTAACATTTTCTAACACCCAAGCTAGGCCCTTACCACGCAACCCAAGTTGCTCTAAAGTAGGAACTTTTACGCTCTTGTCCAAAATACGCATCACGATCTTTTCGCCATGCATAACAGGTAAAGTTGAAACGCGTAAATCCACTGATTCTTTGCCAAATTCTGCGTGGAACCGACCATCTTGCGGCAGACGCTGTTCTTCAATCTTTAAATTGGACAAAATTTTAACGCGCGATACAATCGCACTCAAGACGTTTCGAGGCAAACGTAAACTAGTATGTAATATACCATCAATGCGGTAACGAACTCGGACATCATTCTCAGATGGCTCAATGTGAATATCAGAAGCTGAGGCATCAATCGCGTTAGACAGAATTACATCAACAATTTTAATGATCGGGGCGTCATCAGCAGTTTGAGTGAGAGCAGTCGTATCAACTTTTTTTACTTGGCTTAATGCAGGTAACTCGTGTAATTCTGTTTCTTTTATGTCTTCTAAAGCCTCATCGACCACAGAAGTCATACTCTTGCCGCCCTTAGCAGAAATAGTAATAGAAGAATTAGATGCTAAGTAAATATGAATCTGATAGTTAGACTTTTGACCTAAAAATTCCAATGCTTCTAGGGCTTGTAAGTTGCTTGGGTCTTCCAAAGCCACCTTTAAGTTATTCCCAGTTAATTCATACGGGATCATTTTGTAAAAAGTCCGTGATTCCTCTGGAATAATAGACAAAATTTCCTTTCGAACAGTAACTGTGCGCAAGTCTACGTAAGGCAAGTTTAAAAAAGCCGCTCTGGCTTTAGCGACATCTTCTTCTTCCAGAATTTTTTGCTCGAGAACTAAATCTGCAACTTGCTGGGGCGAGGCCTTATCGCCTCCAGATCCATACTTTGCGTTCAAAGTTTGCTGTAGTTTTTCGAACCTGGCTTCGTTAAGAAAGCCGTTATCCAACAAGAAGTGCGCAAAATTCGTGGATGGCGTTTTCGTAGCACTGTTTGTAGCCATAGGCTATTGGGGGCTTATAAGATCATTAAGTGGCAGTCCAGCATCGCTTGGTTGAACTGCAGGATAAGTATATAAACGTCCGCTTGGGTTAAATTCTTTGACCTTTTCAAAATCTAGTTCAGACCCTTGCGGCAAAATTACGCTTACTCCAGCACCCTGTTCTTGTGATTTAGCAGCATCTTCTTCAGTAACTGTGCCCATCAAAAATTTGTAAGCAAAAATACCTGCAATCGCGAGAGCAGCAATGATTATTATTAAAGTGATAATTTGTTTAGCTGTCATTGTTTTTGTGTAACTTTTTCGTAAGCGTAGGCTTTAACGGTAATTTGGAATTTAGTAATTGGTTCGCCACCAATAATCTGTAGAGAGGAGACGTCTAACACGCGGCCGTTAGTTTCCATGAGCTGAAGAAAGTTTTTTAGCTGTTCCATTGTGCCACTAATCGCTGCTGAGACAGTAACAGTATGTAATACGCGTCCTGGCTGGTAAGGATTTTCAAGCATGGCTTTATCGGCAGCACTAACTATATTTTTAGTTTCTTCTGAAGCCAAAATAGACAGGGTCATGCCAGAAGTGCGCACCAAATTGTCTAACAGTACATTTACTTTGCTTACACGACCGTTAAGAGGAAGAGCTTCGTCTACTAAAGCAATTTCATCGGGAGAAGAACGTAATTCGTTTACTAACCGGTTCAACTCGCGTTGATCAGATTCCAAAGCATCTAATTGCTGCTGAGCAGACTTTAATTGCGAGCGGGTGTCTAAAGTTTTGGACAACCACGGCTTTAAAATAAACCAAGAAAACAACACCAAAACTATAAGAATTAGTACTGCTTGGAATATAGGGTTACCGGATTCCTTTATTTTAAATGGGTTTTTTAAACCAGAAGATAGTGAAGCCATTAGCGTCGTCCTTTAATATACTGTGGATTGAAGGTTAATTGTAGTCTGAGCTGAGTAACAACTGAACCTTCTGTTTGCACAGAGTTTATACTCACAATTCTTACATTGCTGAATTGCTGATTGTATTCAGGGAGATCAAAAATTTGCATGTACTTTTCAATTTCCTCGTAGTTGGGCAAATTTACTAATAGATTAAGGGTGCCATCGCTCTTAGCTTCTATTTCTGAATACTTCGCTGATTTTAGAGTTACGCGGGCTAATTCTGGTAACAAGTAAGACCAATAAACATGGTTGTCGATTAATTTTTCCAAATGACCGAGTTGTTCTTGGCGGGTTACCAGTTCATTGCGATCCTCATTTTCTAAGGCAGAAGCCTGTGCAGTTTTAATATCGGCTTTAACGTTGTTCAAATTTCGGTTATTCAACCAATTGTAAACGAACAAGATCACGAATATGATGATTACGAGGAATAAGAAAAACATCAACAACCGCGCGACTATACGAGCAACTACACCGTAATCGGATTGTGCGGCAGCGCTGTCAGTATGTAATAAATTGATTTCTGGCATTTAGTTTTGTTTGCTTTTGTTTCTTAGCTATTTTATGCTTCTTGCCTGATTGCTAATCCAGTAGCTACAGATAAATGTAACGAGTAGCGGGACAAAATAGGTTTAATGTCTTCATTATAGCTTACTCGGGACAATGGATCACCTAATACAGCAGTAACACCTAGTTCGTGAGAAAAGTAGTCTACTATTCCTGGGAGCTGAGCTCCACCACCAACCAACACTATTCTATTAAGACTAACATTGTGTGATTGGTACTGCTGCATTATTTGGGCAACTTCATTCTTGATGAGATTAAGAACTGGGCGGACTGCTTCCGGTAGGAAATCAGTATTGCGCAGTCCAAAGTCTCTCTTAAATTGTTCGGCGCGCTCTAAACTTAAATTTAGGGCCTGCGAAATTCGCTCAGTAATGGTATCGCCGCCGATTGTTAAGTTGCGGGTGAGTTGTAAGGTTCCACCCCTGACAACATTCAACCCAGTGACTTTTGCACCTATATCTATTATAACATTATTTTGGTTCTGATCCAAAGTAAGTGCTCTAATTAAAGACAAAGCTTCAATCTCAATAATCTCTAAATTTAGACCTGCTAAAGAAAACAGTTTAATATAGACATCGCGGATCTGATTCGGTACTGCAATTAACAATACTTTACAGGTCGCATTGTCTTCGTTATCGGCAATAATTATCCAAGACAAGGTTACCTCAGAAAAGGGCAAAGGAATGTACTTTTTAGCCTCAAACTGCATTGCAGATTCCATTTCCTTGTCTTCCATTTTGGGCATATCTATGACCGATGTAAACACAGCAGAATTAGGCAAACTCAAAGTACAACGCTTAGTGGTAACGTTAGCAGCCGCAATTAAATTAGTTAGTAACTCAGCTATTTTCCTGACTTGTTCGTCAGTGGTTTGAGGAGTAATTGGCTCAGGGATATCCACAATACCATAAGTAACCAACTTTGGAGTCTCACCTTTATTGATTTGTACTATCTTGATGGAAGAAGAACCGATGTCTACTCCAAGCATAGAATTGTCTTGTCCGAAAAGCATCTATTTGGGGTTGCTGTTTTTATTTCAAATCGGTTAAATTACTTTTTAAGAATACTATATTAAGGCCCTATTGTCAAAAACTATTGAGTTTGATATAATGCTTGAGTTACATTAATATTTTGGTAAATCTCAAAAGTTTGCGGGCGATTAGCTCAGTCGGTTAGAGCGCGTCACTGATAATGACGAGGTCTCAG
>CAZYSI010000035.1:0-7106 GCA_964650345.1 uncultured Candidatus Saccharibacteria bacterium
AAAACCCCCTCCTTCGGGAGGGGGTTTTAGTTTGCATATATAGCTTTAGATTTTCTTGAATATCCGAATACCTAGCCGCCCACGACGCTCCAGAAATCCTCAAAAAACCGCCTAAAACCGCAGCTTTAGCAAGTTTACCCTAACCCTTGACAAAGCCCTGGATTCTGCTACAATGACCCGTTTAGTTATTAATTTATTTTGCTATGGTAAGACGAGCCTCAAAATCAAAAATTAATATCAAACGTCATAGCAATCGCTTTATTCCGGCGACCAAGGCCTTACTGTCCCTACTCAAGCCAGCTTTAACAACGCTGGTTTTTTTGTTGGCCTCATTCCTGTTCCCCAAAGCTTTAGGGGAAGGGGACTTGCCTGGGCCTTGCTTAGCCGTGCATACAGAACTGCGCCAGCTAGTAGTTCCGGCTTTAATGACAGCCGCGGAGCTGGAGAATAAGCCAGTGGTGGTTGGTAAACGTGTACTGTATATAACCCGGCATGCCGCCTTGCGCATGGCCCAGCGCAATATCAGCGTGGAAGACATCCAGAAGGCAGTGGAGTCTGGCCAGTTATTCGCATATTTTCATGGCGGTCTGGTGAAAATCGGGTACTACGATTCATTTGCTCGAGTGTTTTTGTCTGTCGACCGTAGGCATCAGAAAATTATTACCACCATTCGCAAATCTTCCCAAGTCTATGTGGCTCGGCTGCTAGGTATAAGCAAAGCCCAGGCTAAAAAGTGATCATAACTTTTTAATCAATCTGCTATAATGTAGTAACTATGGAAACAACAAATACACCTCAAAACACCTCTCAAGAACCGAGCAATCGCTCGAAAGGCTGGATTTATGGCATCATTGCAATTTTAATAGTAGCTGGCCTTATTTGGGCTTTTAACCAGGGCGACCGCAAGGCTCCGGGCGATTACACTTTTGATGAAATTAAGAGCTTGCCTTCCGAGGAACAGCAAAAGGCGTTCGAAAATAAAGTTAGCGACTTGCAGGAGCGGCTTAAGAATTTGGCGCAAGATGCTGGAGAACAGGCCAAGTACCGCATTCTCATTGGCTTGGCAGAAGCGCAAGTTGAGCTTGGACGCTGGCAGGATGCTTTAAACTCTTTGGATCAAATTCCAGAAGGACAAAAGCGTAACCCACCCGTACTTAAGGCTTATGCATTAGCGTATAAAGGGTTAGGTCAAAACGATAAAGCTGTTGAATCTTTCCGCAACGCTTTGGCCGAAGATAATACTAATGCAGAAATTTGGTTAGCGTATTTGGAAAGCTCCACGGGCCTACCTAATGACCAACTCAATGCTTTGTACCGCGGGGCTATAGCGGCCACGAAGAGCCAGCTGGATATTATGATTAGTTATGCGAAGTTCAGCGAAAGAATAGGGGATAAAGCCACAGCCATTGCAGCGTGGGAAACTGCTATCAACCACGACCCGGGTAACGAAGCTAAGTACCGAGAAGAAATTAACCGATTGAGGCAGTAACTCGCAAAAATTATATTTACTATTCAGTCTAGCAGAAACCGCTTAACCGCGGTTTTTTCTTTAAGGAAACTTTATCAAAACTTTAAGTAGATTTTATCCACACTTGCATATAATAATTGTATGGAAATTTTACAATACCCAGCAGTTGAAAAGTTTTTTGTATCTCTAAATTATGAGCATCAAGCAAAGGTCGAGATTTATCTACAAAAACTTAAACAATTCACTTATTTATTACCTATGCCTTTCTCGAAAGTGATTTCTAGAAATTTATACGAACTAAGATTAACAGGTAAGATTCAGATAAGAATATTTTACACCTTTTATAAAGGTAATATTATTTTACTCCATGGATTTATAAAAAAGTCTCAGAAAATCCCTAAAAAAGAAATTAATTTAGCTTTAAGCCGAAAGAAGCTATTGACTACATATAACCTGTAGGTTATAATAAATTTAATTAAACAAAATTATTATGACTAAACTTTTAAAATATTCGAATCTTAGCAAAAAATGGAAAAATGATCAGAAATTTAAAAAAGCCTACCATGATTTAGAATGGGAGTCGCAAATAATCGATCTGTTTATCCAAAAAAGAATTCAACAAAACCTTACCCAAAGCCAGTTAGCTCAGAAACTAGGAATAAAGCAGCCCGTAATTTCTAAGTTTGAGAATGGTAATTTCAACCCCACAGTGAAATTTTTAAAAAGCCTTGCTAGTGCTCTTGATGCTAAATTACAAATTAAATTTATAGCTAAGCGCTAATAATAACGTTTATCGTTAGAGAAATCTTTAGAAAAACTTTACGTGGATTTTATCTGGCTTATTTTACAATAAACCTAATTAATTCATTGACACTGTAGAGAGCAGTGTTAAAATAAATGAAAGGAATTATTGTATGGAGCTTACAAGAGAACACTTCGAGCAATATCTCGAGGACAAACTAGCCAATGTTGCAACCAAGGACGATCTGAAAGGGTTTGCCACCAAGGACGATCTCCAGCAATTGGAAAACAAAGTGGATGGTATGAATGTAACAATGCAAGGTATGCGCCTTGATTTAGCAGAAGTTAAAGAAAAAGTTCAAGCTATAGATAGACGAGATTTAGAGGATAGCAATGCTCTTGCCAGTTTGGTCATGGATCATGAGAGACGCATTCATTTTCTAGAAAAAAATACAGGATTCAGCGCTTAGTCTATTTTTACCAAGCAAAAGAAACAGGCCAGCGGTCATTCGCTGCCTTTTTTTGAAACATTGTTTAAGTTTGGCATCCACCAACTAAATATGTTATAATAATCTTGAAATAAGCAAAATTCAGATACAGAAACAAACACAAAATCGCTACAAATGGTTACTACCGAACTCAACCAACTGCTTAAAAAAAAGCGCATAGTTACAGCAACGGCTTTAGAAACTCTTAACAAAGAGTGGTCTGCAAGCAAAATAAAGACTCCGGCACTACAGTGGGAGGACTTTTTGTTAGACAAAAAAGCGCTTACTGAAGAGCAATTATTAAAAATCAAAAGCGAAGAATTCAATACCCCTATCATTGACCTTCTTAATGAGCAAATTCCTGCTGAAATACTTGGTTTGGTTCCAGAACCTATTGCTAGGCGTCACAAGATAATCAGCTTCGCTAAGGCCAAAAATGAGCTCTCAGTGGCCATGGTAGACCCGAGCGACATCCAGACCAAGGAGTTCATGAAGAAGAAAACCGGCATGGATATAAAGGTTTTCCTAATTGGCAAAACTTCCTTGGATTTCGGTCTGTCTAAATACCACACCAACCTCGAAGGTGAAATTAAGCATATGGTGCGCGAGGGTAAGGGTGACCAACCAGCTACTGGTGCCGATGGTAGCTTGGACGATGAGCTAAAGAAAATGGCGGAAGAAATTCCGATCATTCGCGTTGTAGACACTCTGCTTGAGTATGCAGTTATAGAAAAAGCATCCGACATTCACATTGAGCCGCAGGAGAATGCAGTTAGTGTTCGTTATCGTATTGACGGCGTTCTGCACGATGCTATGACTTTGCCCAAAGCCATTCAAGCGGCATTAGTGGCGCGTATTAAAGTTTTAGCTAATTTAAAAATTGATGAACATCGCCTCCCTCAAGATGGTCGCTACAAAATAGAAAAAGAAGGCTACAAATATTCTTTGCGTATTTCAACTATTCCAATTTTTGATGGTGAAAAAGTGGTAATTCGTTTACTTGATGAGTCCACTAAAGCCATGAACTTTGAACAGCTTGGATTTTTGAAGAATCAAATAGAAATTGTTAATCGCAATATTCACAAGCCGCACGGCATGTTGCTTGTTACTGGGCCAACTGGCAGTGGTAAGTCTACTTCGTTGTACGCTATTTTAACCATGCTTAATACTAAGTTGGTCAATATTTCTACGATTGAAGATCCGGTTGAATACCGAATCGTTGGCGCTAACCAAATGCAGGTTAACCCGAAAATTGGTTTAACGTTTGCTCTTGGTTTGCGCGCACTGCTTCGCCAAGATCCAAACATTATTATGATTGGGGAAATCCGCGATAAAGAAACTGCTGAAGAGGCTATGCACGCCGCTATGACTGGGCATATTGTGCTGTCGACTTTGCACACAAACTCTGCCGCTGCCGCGCCCCCGCGCATAATCGACATCGGCATCGAGCCGTACTTAATTGCTTCAACAATAAACGCGATTATGGCTCAGCGCTTGGTGCGTGTTATTTGCCAAGATTGTAAGGAAGTTCTGCCAATGGACGAGGCCACAAAGGGCGCGCTAGCAAAACAATTTAGCTTCGATAAACTCATAGAAGTTATTAACCGCGAACAAGTGTTAGAAAAGACTGTTAAGAAGCTTGGCGACCTTGAGTTTTTTCATGGTAAAGGCTGTGACAAGTGTGGCAATACTGGCTACAAAGGCCGTATCGGCATTCACGAAATTTTAGAAAACACTCCCGAGATCCAGGACTTAATTGTTAAACATGCTACCAGCTTAGATATTCAAGAGGAAGCTGAGAAGCAAGGCATGATTCTAATGTGGGAAGACGGCTTTATTAAAGCCGTGCAAGGCGTAACCACGGTTGAAGAAATTTTGCGCGTAACCAAAGAATAGCTTTCAAAAAAACCATGAGCGTTTTTACTTACACAGCAGCAGCCAAAGACGGAAAAGTAGAGAACGGCACTATTGATGCCGCTAATACTTTTGCTGCGGGCCACTTGTTAAAAGAACAAGGCTTGATTCCATTGTCTGTGGAGGAAAAGCAGGATCGCGATGTCATGGCTGTGTTTGAAAAGTTTGGCAGCGTGACCTTAAAAGAAAAAATTGCCTTTGTTCAAAACTTGGACTTACTGCTTCGCAGTGGTGTCTCTGCACCTCGGGCAATGCGTATTATTGTTAAACAAACCAATAACAAAAAGTTTAAGAATATAATTAATGCCATGGCCACAGATGTTGAAGCCGGAAAAACTATGCACGAGGCCATGGCTGAATATCCGAAAGTGTTCTCGCACATTTTTGTGAGCATGGTTGAAGTTGGCGAACTCTCTGGTAATTTAGAAAAGAGTTTAGAATATTTGCGGCTACAACTGCAGCGCGAAGCAGATCTGCGTTCAAAAACCAAAGGAGCCATGATCTACCCTGGAGTAATTTTGTCCGCCATGTTGATTATTGGTACGCTGTTGTCGATTTACGTGTTACCAAATTTAACCGCTACTTTCAAAGAAGCTGAGGTGGACTTACCGTTTACAACTGTATTAGTGATTGGCTTTTCTGATTTCATGGCTGCCCATTCTGTACTGGTCGTAGGGGCAATGATTGCCGCAATTATTACTATTATTTTAGGACTGCGCAGTAAGCCAGGGAAACGGGTGTTGTCTGCATTTTTGTTGCATATGCCTATGATTAGCCCAGTAGTGAAGAAGATCAACATGGCTCGGTTTTCTCGTATTTTAGGTTCACTAATGAAGTCTGGCATTGCTGTGGTGCAAGGTTTGCAGGTAACCAGCGATGCCATGGACAATATCTATTATCGTGAGGTTCTAGCCGAGGCTTCGGAAACAGTAAAGCTTGGCAAGCCAGTTACTGAGGCTTTAGCTGCACACGATAAATTGTTTCCTTTTATTGTCACTCAAATGTTAGCCGTGGGCGAAGAAACTGGTAATTTGGAAGATATTCTTGAACAACTGGCCCAGCATTTTGAAGCAGAGGTAGACGACACTATGAAGAATATTTCATCTATTATTGAACCATTGTTGTTGTTGGTTATTGGCGGCGTTGTCGGCTTTTTGGCTTTGGCATTAATAAGCCCGATATATAATATGAGCAGTGGTATTTAAGCGTAGAAATAAAGATGCGATTTAATATTTTTGAAAAGAAATATCAATACCTTGGTTTGCATGTTAACATGCATGCCGTAAAAGCGTTGCAGTTTGAAACTAAACACGGCGTTAATACTTTGCAAGCGCACACCAATGCGTCTATGCCTAAAAATTTGATGCAAAATGATGACTTTGTAGACCGCAAGCGTCTCTCGGAGTTTATAAAAGTGTCACTAGCAAGCCCGCAGTTTGGGCAGTTTACTACTAACCGTGCTGTGGTCTGCATTCCTGAGGCTAAATCTTTTGTGCGGGTTATGGAAATGCAGTTAATCGATGAGGCAAAAGCTGAGTACGCAATTTTGTTTGAAGCTGAAGGTTATATTCCAATGCCGATGGATCAGGTATATTTCGATTGGCAAATTCTAGCACGCCGAGAAAAGACCATGGACGTCTTAGTGGTGGCTTCGCCGAAAGAATATGTCGACAGTCTCAGTGGGATTATTGAAGATGCTGGGTTAAAACTTTGTGGTTTGGAAGTAGAAGCGCAAAGTGTAAGCCGTGCGCTCGTGCCCCCGACGATTACAGAACCAGTGTTAATTGCCGATGTTGATGCCTTTAAAACCGCTTTGATTATGGTAGAAAACGGGACAGTAAAATTCACATCATCAGTTCCAATTGCTGGAAATGTATTCACAGAGCGTCTCGCTAAAGCCTTAGGGGTAACTCCAGAAGTGGCGGAAAAGCTAAAGCGTGAAGTCGGATTTGCTAACACAGTAAAGTACCCGAATTTAAAAACTGCCATGATATCTGGTGTGGAAGATTTAGCAGCAGAAATAAAAAATATTTTGAAGTTTCATTATGAACACTCCGAAGCGCATATTGGGCAGATTCTAATCACTGGTGGGGGAGCGAAGCTCCAGCATTTAGGTGACGTGCTACCTCCGTTATTAGATACTTATGCGCCGGTCGCAGTGACCGTAGCTAATCCTTTAGAACACGTCCCAAATTTACACAATAATCCGTTGTCACCTTATGAAGCGCTCAGTTATACTACTGCAATTGGACTGGCAATGTGGGGGATGGACATATGAAACGTTTAAACTTACTCCCAAGACCAAAACAGCAGGAATTAACTTATGAGAGGATCTATCATAGTGTGTTCGTCGCCGGTGGGATCGCAGTTGCGATTGTAATGATTGGCTTGCTTTCGCAGGTTGCTGCATATGTGTATTTTAGTCGGCATTTGTCTACTATTGAATCGGAGATCGAAGTTCTAAAGCGCACGGCCAACAAAGAAGAAAATGCTGA
>CAZYSI010000036.1:0-6972 GCA_964650345.1 uncultured Candidatus Saccharibacteria bacterium
AAAATTACTACAGCAAAGCTTGTCTATGGGTGCAGACCTCGCTGATACGCATACTTTGCCAGGTTCAACTGGTACGATATTGAAAGTAGATTTGAATTCTTCCAAAGCGTCTTTTGCGCATACCGGAGACACGTTCATGATTGTTTATTATGCAGAAGGTCGATCGGAAGTCATCACCAATGATACCAACCGTAATTTTGATCAAAGAATGTTCACTCTTATTCAAAAGATTGCTAGAGAACAAGGTATATCTAACAAGGAAGCGCGCGAAGATAAATCAGTTAAAGATGCATTACTAGACATATTTATTGAAAAGAATAACAATCCCGTAGGCAATGGGGTTGGTATTATTAATGGTGATCCAAATATGGAGAGTTATATACAATCCGGCTCTCTAAGTTTAGGAAATGTAGTTGCTATTCTGCTAGGATCAGATGGGTTGACTCCACAAGGGTGGGCGATCGATGAAGAACAATATAGGCAAAAACTGTTGACCCTAATTAGAGATGGTGGTTTCCAAAAAATGTTTAGAATCAAGCATGAAAGTGAAGATAGTGATCCAGATTGGAAACACGTACGTTATAAGCACTCTGACGATGCTACCGGAGTACTGCTCAATTTTTAATATGGTATACTAAATAAATGATGACACATGCCGATATCCTTGATTCCAAACATGGATCAGAACTGTTAGCCTTCTTGTTACTTGCGCCCGCGCGCTGTTACTCAGCTAAAGAACTTTGTAAACGTCTAAAAATTTCCGATCGTATACTTTCAGGACTACTTCGTGAATTTTTGCAAGACAACATGATTAAAGTGTTCACCCGCGACCGCACCAAGCTTTACATCATAAATCTTAAGCATAAACTTCTACCTGAAATTAAAACTTCATTGGTTAAGAATCAGAAAGCTTACGAAGATGAATTGTATACTGCGATTAATAAATTAGGGGAGGTAAAAGCCGCGTTTTTGTCTGGCGCTTTCACTGGCCAGCCACAGTTGCCTGTAGATCTGCTTTTGGTAGGGAAGATAAGTTTAATAAAACTTGATATTTTCTTGAAGCAATGCAAAACCATGTTGGGCATAGATTTAAATTACAGCATTATGACTCCAGAAGAATTCAAGCTCCGCAGCGACACTTTTGATCGGTTCATAAAAGATATTTTCGATTACCCGCATTTAGTAGTAATGAATAACACTGCGAAGACTAAAAAAGGTAAATCAAAGTAGAAACCCAAAATAAAACAGCATGGATTTCCTTCAAGACCTCTATAATCAGTTTTTAGGATTTTTCCCTAGCTTCTTACACCCAATTATTTCTATTTTGGTAGTAGTGTTTTTGGTTTACTCCATTGTTCAGGCTTTGAAGCGGAACTTTATTTGGTTAATTATTTTAGTTATTTTACTGCCGGCGTCAATTCCGATTTTGAAAAACATTGTTAGTGTACTGATAGGGTTTATAAAGTATTTGCTTGGCATGAGTTAGAGTGCTATTGTGGATAACTTTTGGTCGCGTTGTAAGGACGCGGCTTTTTCTTTGGTTTTTATGAATTTTTAGTTTATTGACACAGGGTGTACGATTGTATACTATATAGATATGAGTATTACAGATCGACAAAAAGAACTCTTAAAGTTCATTGTCCGTGAGATTCGGGACAATAATATGCCACCCTCAATGTCGGAGATGGCTGAGTATTTGGAAGTAAAATCCAAGAACGCTGTGGCCAAACTGTTGAAATCCTTGGAAGATGGTGGCTACATTGAAACTAATGGTAAAGCCCGAGGCATTAAAGTATTGAATAGTTTAACCGATAGCATTCAGAAAGGTTTAATCCGCGTACCGCTGCTTGGCTCTATTCAAGCCGGTACCCCGCACCTCGCTGAAGAATATATTGAAGAGTGGGTAAATCTACCACAGACTTTAGTAAAAGGCAGGCGTGACGTTTTTCTTCTGAAGGTTAGGGGAGATAGTATGATTAACGCCGGCATTCACGAGGGAGACTTGGTTATTGTTCGTCCAACCCGCGAAGCTAAAAATAACGACATTGTAGTAGCGCTTCTGCACGATGAAGCCACTGTAAAACGTTTTGTACAAATTAAAAATCGTGCGTACTTAAAGGCCGAGAACCCTGATTACCAAAACATCTATCCGAAAGAGGAGTGGATGATTCAGGGAAAAGTAGTCGGAGTAATCCGTAATCTGGAGTAATAAAATGTCAGAATTAGAAATCTCAAAAAAGAATATTGTATCCCAGCTAAAAGGATTGTGTGCGCACTGCCAAACTGGAGTGTCTCACTCTTGTCCGCTCCAGAGTATTGCTCGCCAAGTTCGTTCAATTTCCGGCGTACCACTTATAGTTAATAGCGAGTTTAAAGGAATTTTATGGAATTCAGTCAAACAGATTTGAGTGGAATCAAGAACAATAAATAAAACTCTGAGGTTACTCAGAGTTTTATTATTTCAAATTAAATATTGCTTAATACCAAATTTTGGGCATGTTTTAGCCTGAAATCAGCAATTTTTCAAATTAGCCATATATACTAAAATAGCCTTGACAAAAATACCTAAATAAGGTATACTTATTGGATTTATTGAAAAGTCGAAATTTCAATAGATCGGTTATTTATATAACCATTTATTAATTATCTTAACTTTTCATATTGGTTCGCCGGTATGTTAAGGCAAGGAGAACAACACATTATGCAATTTATGCAAATGTTAAAGGCTAGTTTACTGCCACGCCGTAGCGCTATTGCTACTTTGGCTATGGTTGGTGTTGTTGCTTCGGTAATGGGTTTAATGCCTGTAAAGGGCGCAGTTGTCTCTGCTGAGAACTGTCCAAATCCGCCGCAGACCCCGACCTTTAACTACTGGCCTGTTACTTATGACAGTGTAAATACACCATTCTGTCATGACTTCCCAGCAATTGATGCTTCTGCTGATAGCAACCCGCTACAGTGGTCAACTTCTCAAGCTGACTGGGATAACGGTCTTAGCTTAAACCCTGGCCAACAGGGTGTTGCTGGAATTTATATCCACAACGGTGCATCTAATAACTTAGATCCAGCTCAGACCACAGCTCGTAATGTACACATTATTACGCAGACTGATACTTCTGTAGGGACAACTCACCCAATTACGGTGACTTTTACAGCAGATAACGCTGCTCCTTACACTCGCACATTCAATGTGCACACCCCTGCAAACTCTAAATTGGAAGTAATTCCAAACAGTGGGTTTATGTTCGATTACGAAGGTCGTTTAATTCTTGATCAACAGAATTTAAACCTTGGTAACTCTGACTTCGCTTTGGGTGATTTGGATGCTTGTTTCGAATACAGCTTATTCTTGACCTTCAAGTTTAAAGTTGTAAACGCAACTCCTCCAGGCCAACCAGCTTTGTCTATCGACAAAAAGGTAAAGAACTTAACTGAAGATTCTAACACTGGTCGCGGAGCTGTATACCACGACTCTGTAAACGCTAAGAAGAATGACCGTGTTGGCTACCGCATTGCGGTTACTAACACCGGTAGTGCCGTTGCTGAAAACGTAACTGTTTCAGATAACGGGGTCAGTGGGGTGTCTGTTGATAGCGGTTCTACTACTGTAGGAACTGCTGACGATGCATTATTGGCTAACAACCTTTGGTCTGGCTCTTTGCCAGGCACAGTAAACCTTGGTAATTTACAACCCGGTGAAACCCGTATTGTAAAATATACTGGTACTGTTACTTCTGATATTTGTACTGCATTAGTAAATACTGCTCGTACTATTGCTTCTAATGCCTCCCAGGTGTCAGATAGCGCTACAGTCAATGTAATCGGTTGTACTCCTGTTGGTAATCCTGGCCTATCTATCACTAAATTAGTGAAGAATAATACTTATGCCCGTTCTTATTCAGATACTACTGATGCTAAAACAGGTGATTCAGTAAACTTCAAGATCACTATTACTAATACTGGTAATGCTAACCTATATAACGCTGTTATTACAGACGTTATTCCTGCTGGTCTACAATTCGCTGATTCTGTGGTTTCAGACGGCGGTACTCATACATTCAGTAACAATACTTTGACTGTAAGCTTTGCTTCTCCTTTGGCCCCTGGTCAAAGCAAGAATGTTGAATTTGCAGCTAATGTTACTGCTAGTGCAGCTGCTGGTACTACTAACACTATCTGTAACATAGCTAAAGCTACTGGTACTGGTGTGAACCAAGTCCAAGCAGATGCCTGTGTGACTATTACTACTCCTCCAAATCCTACTGACCGAAAGATTGCTATTAAGAAATATGTAAAGAACATTTCTACTAACAGTTCTTACAGCGATACTTCTGTTGATTCTCGTACTGGCGAACGCGTAATGTTCAAAGTCACTGTGTCTAACACTGGTGATGCAACTCTACATAATGTAGTTATGACTGACCGTCTTCCAGCTGGTTTGCAATTCGATGATTCAGTAGACGCTGATGGTACCACTAACTTTGCTAACAATACTGTTACTGTAAACCTTGGTAGTATTAATGCCGGTCAAAGTAAAACAGTTGAATTTGCTGCAAAAGTTCTTGCTACAGGTAACACTTCTATTTGTAACGTAGCTAAAGCTAATGCCAACAATGTAAACGAAGTATCTGATGATGCCTGTGTAAAGATTTACACCACACCAAAACCAGAAGAACCTCGCATTGCTCTTTCTAAGCGTGCCTTTAACAACACCAAGAATATTGATGCTACTACACGCGATGCTGATCGTGGTGACTACATTACTTACTCATTGGTTGTAACTAACAATGGTGGCGCTACTCAAAAGAACTTTGTCATTAAGGATGATTTGTCTCAAGTATTACCACTAGCCGATATTGTTTCTACTAACGGTGGAACTGTGTCTGGTAATATGATTTCTTATCCTGCAATGGACATCAAGCCAGGTGAAACTGTTGTAAAGACCTTTAAAGTACGTATTAAGCAAACTTTAGACAAGAATTTGTCCTACCAATTAAAGAACACTTATGGCAATACTATTGTCATTAACGTTCCTGGTAAGATTGTCTTTGTTCCACCAGTAACAGGTGCTGCTGGTACCTCTGCTGGTATCTTTGCCGGTTTATTGACTGCTGGATTCGTAGTTGTGCGCAAGCGTGACTCAATCCTAAAATTCATTCTTGCTTAATTGAATTAAGCAAAACTGACAAGTCACTGCCCCAAAAGGGCCCCTAAATTGCAAAACACCTCCCTTGACCGGGAGGTGTTTTTGTTATATTCTGGTGCAACAAAGTACAAACTCCCGGAGGAAACAATCATGACCACCCAGATAAAACAAGGTAGCATGCACCATGCATGGCAGTATTTGAGGCAGATCGAGCACAGTTTGAAGGCATTAGCCAAACGACGACGATTGGATGAGGATTCTGAATATTTTGAATCTTTCCAGTATTACATGTCGATAACATGGCATGATCCAAGCGAGTTCGATGTCTTGGTGCTTAAATGCACTAAGAATGCAAGTAAGAACGAGTTTCATACCATCGTTGTCAGCAACTATTGGGCCACGTATATGGAGGCCATTGCCAAAATCCAGCATCTAAACTACCGGCAAGCATCGGAAAAATTTCTTCTCCAAATATGCTCAATCCGACCACTGTTGGCTGCGGAGTGGCTTAAGACCTTCCACATCCATTTCGTAAAGGTCAAACAGTTGCCAGTTAATCTGATTGGCTGGCGTGAACTGGTTATCGCGGACCATATTTCGGACATTAGTTATATCCGCGATTATGCATGTCAGCTGTTTCGGCTGGACGAGCCAACAACCGACGATCCTGACCGGGTTGGCTTTGTGCCCGTAGATTTGTTAGAGCTATGGGTTAAATACCAAGCTCTCTCCAAGGGGAGAGTTCAGTAATATTTGAGTCTGAGGAATTTGGCGACCGTTCTGTTGGACGGTCTTTTTTATTGACTTGGTTGTATAAAAACAGTAGAATATGGGTTGAAATATATGTCTGAAAAATACGAAATCATACTCTTTTATAAATACGTGCATATTGATAATCCTGGCCAATTGATGCTGCATCAGAAGGCGCTCCAGGAGCGTTTAGGTTTGAAAGGGCGAACGATCGTTGCTGAAGAGGGCATTAATGCTACGGTTGAGGGTACGACCGAGGCAATCGATGCCTATTTAGAAGATTTGTTTAGCGACCAGCGATTTGTAGGTACGCATATTAAGCGCGACCCTGGTACAGGCAATGCGTTTCCACGCACTTCTGTAAAAGTGCGTAATGAGCTGGTCGCCCTTGGTTTACCGAAAGAGTGCGACATTGACCCAAATAAACTAACAGGTATTCATTTAAAACCAGCTGAGTTGCATCAATGGATTGCAGATGGCAAAGAATTTTATATCATAGATATGCGCAATGCTTATGAGCATTTGGTCGGCCACTTTAAAGGTTCAATTTTACCTGCCATGGATAACTTCCGTGACCTTCCGAAATTTTTAAAAGAGATTGAGCATTTGAAAAATAAAACTGTGTTAACAGTTTGTACTGGCGGCGTTCGCTGCGAAAAGGCTAGTGGCTATTTACTTGATCAAGGTTTTACTGATGTTTATCAACTCGACGGTGGAATAGTCTCATATATGCGCGAGTATCCTAATGAGGATTTTCTTGGCAAGCTATATGTGTTTGATGGGCGCATTGCAACAGGTTTTTATACTGATGATCCAAAACATGAAGTGGTGGGGAAGTGCTGGGTGTGTGGTCAGGCAAGTGAGCGTTATACCAATTGTGTAATTGATGACTGTAACCGTAAGATGATTGCCTGTCAGGAATGTCAGGATCGTCTTGGTGAGCAGTTTTTGTGTCCACCAGAGTTAGGTCATAAAGAGAAGACTCGGGTAAACTAATAAAACCGGCATAAGCCGGTTTTATTATTGGTACCGCCACGGGGAATCGAACCCCGGTTGCATGGATGAGAACCATGCGT
>CAZYSI010000037.1:0-6303 GCA_964650345.1 uncultured Candidatus Saccharibacteria bacterium
GCAAGCGCCAAATTTTGGAAAGCTTGATGTACGAACAAAATCAAAGCAACGCAACTCTGTCTCGCTTAATCACTGCTGTAGCCCGTACTGCTGGAGTAGATCCTGAAAAATTAGCAGACATGTTTACCCAAGATAAAGACAATCAAGAATGGGTAGAAAAGTTCAACTTGGCAGTCAAAGCCAAGCACGCTGCTAATCATGCAACCGAAGCTGCGCCAGCAGAGGAACAGCAAAAAACACAACCTAACGAATAAATTTTGAAAAGTCCTTTATTCAAATTAGGTTGGGCGCCGGCATTGGTTTTGGGATTCCATATCTTTGCCACAGTCACGAATTTATACACCACCTTCTGGTGGTTTGACATCCCTTTACATTTCTTGGGTGGGGTAGCAATTGCACTTAGTAGCTATTACTTCTTGGAATATTTTAGTTTTCACGAAAAATTCCAAACTCAATTTGCACCTTTACATTTTCTAATTATAATAAGCTTCACAGCGCTCGCTGCAGTCTGTTGGGAATTTATGGAATTTTCCTTTGACACTTTTATGCGAACATCTTTGCAACCTGGAATAGTAGATACGGTCAAAGATCTAACC
The DNA here is from genome assembly GCA_964650345.1 of uncultured Candidatus Saccharibacteria bacterium. Lineage (GTDB taxonomy): Bacteria > Patescibacteriota > Doudnabacteria > UBA920 > UBA920 > UBA920. Next base: position 597 of record CAZYSI010000037.1, read on the forward strand.
ATAGGATTAATTGGTGGAAGCATAGCAGCAATAGCGGCACTGGCATTGAGATTTAAAAAATAGCCCTGAGGGCTATTTTTTAATTCTTTGCTTTAAATTACCTAGTATTACTTAACTGTAACAGCCTGGACTAAATTCATGCGCTGACCAAGTGGGTTACCAGCAACTAAAACAACTTTTTGACCCTTTTTAATGAGTTTTAATTTCTTTGCTTCGGAGACAAAATGATTCAACAAGGCTTCTACGTTTTTAAAAGCACCTAAACTCTTCACTGCAAGAGGCCGAATTCCCCATAATAAAGCCATTTGTCGGTATACTTTTTGCCTGTCAGTAAGAATTAGAATCGGGGCTGCAGGTCTCTCGCGTGAGACAAAGCGAGCTGTATAGCCGCTTTCTGTAGTACCAATAATCGCCTCTGCGCCCACACCAATTGCCAAACGAAGAACAGCACTAGCAATTAAAGAAGCTTTGTAGTCCTCTATCTCGGATTCATCGGCAAAACCACGTGCAGGCAAATCATCGTATGGAGAACTTTCGGTATCCTCAATAATCCGGCGCATTTCTGTGACAGCCTCAACTGGAAAACTACCTGTTGCGGTTTCACCAGAAAGCATAACTGCATCGGCATGGTCAATTACTGCGTTAGCAACATCCGAAACTTCTGCACGTGTTGGCCTTGGATTGCGAATCATTGAATCAAGCATTTGTGTCGCGACTATCACTGGCTTAGCGTGCGTGTTGCATTTAGTAATTAATTCCTTTTGAATGCGAGGTACCTGGGAATCTGCCAGCTCCACACCAAGATCTCCTCTGGCAACCATAATTCCATCGGCTTCCTTTAGAATACGATCAAAATTTTCCACTGCTTCTTTGCGTTCAATCTTGGCAATTACTTTTGGCTCCATCTTTCCTTTCGGAATATGTTTCCTAATTAATTTTTTGATATTACGAATATCAGCGCCATTACGAACAAATGAAAGTGCTATAAAATCTACATCGTGCTCTAAACCAAACTTCAAGTCTGCTAAATCTTTAGCCGTCATAATTGGAAAAGTAACAGTGCTGTCTGGTAAATTAATTCCCTTGTGGGAATTAATCACACCGCTGTTCATGACTTTGCAAAAAATATTTTTACCAGATACTTTCACAACTTTTAGTTCGATCAAACCATCTTCAATAAGAATCCGCTCGTTCTTTTTTACAGAACCGCTAATATCGAAGTCCATGTTAAAATCTTTGCCAATGGTTACCTGCGTGCCCTTCTTTACTGTAAGTGGCTGCTCTAACTTTGCGACCCGAATTTTCGGTCCTTGTAAATCTTGCAGAATTGCTACTGGCTTATCTAACTTTTTAGATACCGCCCGGACATCGCGAATTAATTTGGCGTGATTCTCGTAACTGCCGTGCGAAAAATTCAGACGGGCAACATTCATGCCGTTTTGAACAAGCTTAGTAAGGATCCGAGGATTTTCTGACGCCGGTCCAATTGTACAAATAATTTTGGTTCGTTTCATGTTTAGACTAATTTGTTAAGTACCTAAGAATTATATCAAATCTTAGAACAAAGATCTCTGTTTTGGTTTAAGCATTCTTGCGGCCCGCTCTTCGGGGGTATATATCTGGATTTTCCCGAAAACACCGTCGTAACCACCAGCAATATGGACTTGGCCTTGTCTTACCCGCATAACGCTTTCCGCTATTTGCGGGCTACTCACCCGCGCGATTTCGTCCTCAACCTCACTCAACAACAGCTCAAATTCAGGCCGATTAGCAACCATGGCCTCATACATTTCCAAAACCTTCTTACTCGCTACGCCTACTCCAAAAGTTTCAGCGATTATTTCTTCTAGAGGAATTATGCTGCGAAACGGCACTGCCCCATCTGGCTGGAAGCCATATTGGCGTAAGTCCACTCCTCGAGAACCTGCAGCTAATTCCTCAACCCGATACAATACCCCGCGTAATAACTTTTTGCCACACATCGGACAGATCCCGCCCAATCGTTTCGTCTCTTCGGGTAAGCAAGAAAACTTGCAATCCGCATGTCCATCCATATGGTACTTCCCTTCCTCTGGAAAGAACTCTAAAGTTTCAATGAACTGTGAGCCGTTTCCAGCACTAGAATTACGCTCGCGAATGGCGCGGATGATTTCCGCGTAGCTAAGTTTCTTCTCATTAATTTCAAGTATATTTGCCTCACGCCCAAGTTTGCGAAGACTGTGTGCATCGGAATTAGAAATTAAGCTAATGCTATCTAAATCTGGGACCTGCCAGTTCATTTTTGGATCACTGGAAAGACCGGTTTCAATCGCAAAAATATATTTCGTCATTTCACCAAACGCTTCTTGGAGAGTATCAAAACCAGACAGAGAACCGAACACACCAAAGTGCGGCGTCCATGCGTGAGCAGGAACTAATTCCATAGCAACGTCTGCATCTTTGCAAATTTTTAGCAGCTCTTCACAAGACAGCCCCATAATCGGTCGGCCATCTGATTTTAAATTTACTTTTCGTTTTTCCAGCAATGCAATAAATTTATCTGCTGCGGTAAAGTTTGGTGCAAACACTAAATTATGCACGCGGCGAACTTTGTCACCTTGTTTGTATATAGAAGCTAACTCTGCAGTAAGAATGAAGCGTGCCACTGGTGATTTACCAGATAAATTTTTAACAAGTCCATCTTTTAACTTGTATAGTCCGGGTTCGGATTCGACTAATGCATGTTTTAATTCTTGCAGCCACAACGGATGTGTAAAGTCTCCCGTGCCCAAAACAGTAATACCTTTTTTGTCTGCCCAAACTGCCAAATTTTCAGGATTCAAATCCCGACTGCATGCGCGCGCGTATTTCGAATGAATGTGCAAATCCGCAATAACCTTCATATGAAAAAATTTTAGGCTAAATTACGTACAAATACATAGTGTGATTTGACGGCGTTTGCCACTGCTTAGATGGTTGCAAACTAGCAATCGGAAAGTCACGAATTACTAGTTTAGTACCAGGCCTACACTCATCCAAAGCTTTTTCGCAAACCTGACTCATCAAAAAAGGGTATAAATAAGCGTAAATTATGGTCGCCTCAGCCCAAGGGTGATCAAAAAAATTTCCAGATACAAACTCTGCTTTGGAGCCCTGAACCCGCGCTCGCGCCTTTGCCCAGGTCTGCGCCCACCCCGCGCGCTGGATGCCTTTAACTTTTGCACCGGTCGCTTGCTCAATAAAAAATACGACCTTGCCATTACCACTACCAAGGTCGTAAACATAATCGATTTCAGAAATTTCAACACGTTTAACCAAGTCTTGCAGATCTTTTTTAGCTGTCGGTACAAACGGTACTCGCGTTTGTACGAAGTTAAGCATTTCCGTAAACATCACATACAAAATTCCTAATGCGATTAGTAAAATAACAGCGAGGATTAGAATATCCATTATCTTTCGATTAAAGTTTTAACGTAAGCTAAATGTGCTGGCGTATTAATTCCGTAAATTTCTTCTGGCGCAATGGGCAAGCTTTCGATTTTGTGGCCATCAGCAATTGCAATTTCAACAATATCTGTTAGATAAATTTCATGCTGGGCGTTCTTGCTACCAATCTGCAAAAGATGGGGCCAAAGCCACTCACTATTGAACATATAAATACCTGGATTCACTTCAGTAATTTGTTTCTGTTCCTCGGAACAATCTGTGTATTCTTGAATTTTAGAAATATGCTCACGATCATCACGTAATATTCTACCGAAAGCACGAAAATGTTCATAGTCACCTTCAAAGTCGGGAACGATTGCGGTAAACATAGAGAGCTTAGCATTATTATTTTCGTGTAAGTCAATTAGTCTTTGTAAACTTGAAGCACGAATGAATGGCGTGTCGCCATACAAAACAACAAAATCTGTAGCAGAGACTAAATCTTTAGCCGCCATTACTGCGTGGCCAGTGCCTTTCTGTTCTTCCTGCAAGGCGTACAAATATTTATCACCCAGTTCTTTCTTCACGCGCTCGCTTTCAAAACCCACCACAATTATTGGAGGGGTATCTGTTTTTACTCGCTCAACTTGCTCAAGTAAAAACTTGATAACAGCTTTGTCTCCTCGTAGAGGAATTAAAACTTTGGGAATTGGCTCTGGCGTGGCCCCGGCCATGCGGGTGCCTTTCCCAGCCGCTAAAACTACTATTTGTCTAGACATGGAGGTATTATATCAGGCTTAAAACAAACAAAAAAGGTCTTATGCTAGGTTGAAATGTGCCTCAATATCATTATAATTAACCAAAGGAGGAAATATGCTTAAGGGACTGTTTTTGACAATTCATCCCAAGACAGGACTGTACGCATTTGTCGTAGTCCTTCTTGGATTTAACTTTTATCCAAACCCGGACTGGGTTCAGGCTATAATCATAGCGGTTACGATTTGTTTTATAACTTGGAGCATAATGTCCTTTAATGATCTAATAGATCGAGAGCATGACTGCTCAAAGGGTAAAACTTTTGCTTCACAACACTCCCGCGAACTCTTTATCTTCTGGGTCGGGCTGGGAGCAGTAGTGACGACTGGAATAATTGTTTCAGCAACTTCGAATGTGGCGGTTGCGTTAGTCAGCGGTCTAGTCTGGGCTTGTGGGATACTATACTCATTCTGCAGAAGATTAGTGCTGGTCCAAAATTGGATGGTAGCTGTTTGCTCAGGATCGCCAATTCTAATTGCAGGCTTCTACTATTCTCAAATCTCAACCGATCATATATTGATCTTTTTCAGTATTGTGGTTCTAGTAGCCATAAAGGAAACATATCTTGATATCAGGGACCGCGAGATTGACCGAGGTTACAAGCGAACACTGTCATCTGAATCTTCCACTGCTTATGTCAATGCGTTAATGTACACTATTGTGCTAATGATGGTGTTTGGGGGATTACTTGTTAACTGTTCGGCCTTTCCAGTCAAAGTCACCGGGTTCTCAATCGCTCCTTTCGCTGGTCTAACCGCCGCTATGTTCAGGCGGCCTTGGCTAGCATTGCAAGTTTCGAGATACATTGACTTGGTGATCTTACTCGTCCTGGTCTCTACTTTTATTTCTCAGTTTTGAGGAAGCGCCAAATTCCCCGGCGCTTTTCTTTTTAGCAAGACAAACAAAAAGACTTCCTTTAGGGAAGTCTTTTTTATAAATGGGCAGCTACCTACTTTTGCACTGGCATGCACCAGACTATCATCGGCACGACCACGTTTTACTTCTGAGTTCGGGAAGGGATCAGGTAGTTCCGCGGCGTACATGCCACCCAATCGCCATCTCCAGTTTACTCTAAGATAAATCTTATTGTTTACCAGGGACAGCGACCAAGCGGCATGATTATGCTATATGGTTGTTGTTTGTATTAGGGCTTAATACCTAGTACCATGTGGTTTGAAATCAGGTAAAATATTCCTGATACTGCCACAATCGCTAGTACGAATGCGCCAATTTTTAATGTGGATTTTATCATTGCATAATGCGAATTGAATCGCAAATTGTTTGTCAAATAATGTGTAGTCGAAAGAATATAACTTTCGATTGATTAGTATCGCTCGGCTGAACACGTTGCCGTGCTTACACCTGCGACCTATATGCGCGGTAGTCTTCCGCGAATCTTTCGTGACCGAAGTCACAACGAAATCTAGTCTAGTGGACAGCTTCGCGCTTATATGCTTTCAGCGCTTATCTAAACTCGACCTAGCTA
>CAZYSI010000038.1:0-4724 GCA_964650345.1 uncultured Candidatus Saccharibacteria bacterium
AATCCATCTTTCGCAGGACCAAAGGATGAATCTAAAAAGTAGTCCATTAAAATAAGATCAGGAGGGTCAATGGTGCCCATTACTAATTCCTTTACACATGCATCACCACTTGAGTACTCTGTAATCTTTATCTTAGATTTTTTTGAAAGATGATCCTTTAGCATAGTACGGTCTAATGTACTGTCTTCAATAATAAATATTGTATTTAAAGTTTTCATTTTAAATTTTTTAGTATGAATTAATCTGTTGTTAAAGATAGAGTGGGTTACAAATGTAAAAATTTAAAGACACCAAAATTGTTTTCAAAACCAGGACTTTAAGTAACATATTCAATTAAATTTGGCTTTGCATTTAAGTAATCTTAGTGTTGTTAGTTTAATGATTTCTTTCCAAACGGTATTAACAAGGTAACATATCATGTCAAACAGAAGAAACTTTTTAAAACAAAGCACTGCAGCAGCAGCTTCACTTTCATTTATCCAATTGGCAAACCCAATTTTTGCGGCAGAGTTTTCAAGCAGATTGGATAAAGTAAAAAACCTGTCTCCTGATGATGTAGCGCAAGACGAGGACTTCTGGAATTACATCCGGGAGTGTTTTTCTATTTCACAAAGTATTATCAATTTAAATAATGGAGGAGTAAGCCCGCAGCCCAAAGTGGTGCAGGATGCCCACATTGATAACTACAGGTTGTGTAACCAGGGGCCATCGTATTATATGTGGCGTATTCTGGATCAGGGGCGCGAACCATTGCGTACCAAACTTGCTGAGTATGCAGGTTGTTCACCCGAAGAAATTGCAATTAACAGAAATTCAACCGAGGGATTGAATACAATTATTTTTGGTCTTAACTTAAAAGCCGGTGATGAAGTAGCCTTAACCTACTATGATTATCCCAATATGATGAATGCCTGGAAACAACGCGAAAAAAGGGATGGAATAAAACTTAACTGGATTGATTTTGATTTTCCAATTGAAGATAAGAAAACAATTTTGGATGCTTATGAAAAAGCCATTACTCCCAAAACAAGAATTGTGCACATCACGCACATGATAAACTGGGTGGGGCAACTGTTACCAGCGCGCGAAATTGCTGATTTGGCTCACAGCAAGGGATGCGAAGTTATTTGTGATGGTGCGCATACGTTTTCTCACATCGATTATAAAATTCCTGATTTAGATTGTGATTATTATGCTACATCACTTCATAAGTGGACCTGCGCACCTTTTGGAAGCGGTATGATGTATATTAAGAAAGAAAAAATAAAAAAGGTGTGGGCCTTGCTTTCAAATGACAATCCTGATGGTGAAAACATCCGCAAATTCGAAACCATCGGTACACGTTCTTTTGCCAGCGAAATGGCTATTGCCACGGCCATTGATTTTCAAAACCATATAGGCATTAAGCGTAAGGAAGCCCGCCTTCGCTATTTAAAAAATTATTGGACAGAGAAAGTGAAACATCTTTCCAATGTAAAATTTCGTTCGTCAGCAAAAGATGAATGGAGTTGCGCCATAGCACACTTTTCTGTTGACGGATGGACAGCCGGTGAAATAGAAGTTTGGCTGATGAATAATAAAAAAATCCATTCAACACCTATAACGTATCGTAAACTTGATGGCATACGCATTACTCCAAGTGTTTATACATCATTAAAAGATTTGGATAAGCTGGTTGAAGGTGTTAAAGAAATGGCTGCATTACCTACCCCTCAAAAAAAATAAAACCCTTATATTCTTAAGTCCTTGTTACATTGAGTTATTTATAAAAAATATATTTGCACTCATAATAACCAAACAAAATTTACTACAATGAAAAAATTAATTATTGCTGCTGCTGCACTTGTGATGTGCAGCACCTTACATGCACAAACGTATGTTACACAGGTAAAACCGGCCGGAGCAAAAGAATGGGGCTATGCAACCAGCAAAGGTGAAGTGATTATAGCGCCCCAATATGCAAAATGCTACCGTTTTGCTCCAGAGGGGCTGGCAGCTATTTATGATCAAAAGGAAAGGCAGTATCATTTTATTAATTTAAAAAACGAGAAGCTGCCGGTTGAAGTTTCAGGCTTTAAGATACGTGATGGCCTTGGGTTTGATGTTACAGGCTTTTGTGACGGGCTTGCTTTAATAAAGCAGGGCGAAAAGTGGGGATATATAAATACTTTGGGAAAAATTGCTATTGCGGCTAAGTATGACGATGCGTCTGATTTTAATAACGGTGTTGCCAATGCCAAAGCAGGTGAAAAGTTTTTTGTTATAAATAAAAAGGGTGATGAAACGGCTGTTGATGGTGATGTAAAGGATATTAAAGATTTTTCAGAAGGAATGGCTCCTTACAGAGCATCAAACAAAAAAATGGGTTTTATTGGTGCTGATGGAAAAATTGCCATACCTGCACAATTTGAAAGTGTGGGATATTTTTCTGACGGTTTGGCGTGGGCTAAAATGGGTGACCTTTTAGGATATATTAACACCAAAGGCGAGTGGGCTATTAAACCACAATTTCAATCAGGAAAAGAATTTGATAAAACCAGCGGTATGGCGCGCATTAAAAATGGCGACAAGTGGGCGTATGTAAATAAAACCGGTGAACTATTATATGTAAACGACACCGAAGTATGGGGTGATTTTTCAGAAGGATTGGCCGATGGAAAAAAAGGTGATAAAAAAGGATTTTTTGATAACAAAGGAGTATGGGTTATACCACCGCAGTATGATGGCGTACGTGATTTTAAAAACGGATTTGCTGCTGCTAAGATGGGCGACAAATGGGGCGTGATTGATAAGCAGGGTAAGTGGGTTTTGCAGCCTGCTTACGATGGTATTAAAGATATGGAGATGGTAAAGTAGCTTTTAATAATATCAGGCTTGTTCAATTTCTTTTCTCACTATCAGGCGGGATACGTTATCCGGTTCTTTAGCTACCGTAAATGTAAAGGTGGAACCACTGCCTGCAATTGACTCAACACAAATACTTCCTCCCAGGCCTGTAACAATTCTTTTTGCAATGGATAAACCAATGCCACGCGATTCGAAAGAGTCGCGTGGTTTTAGTGTTTGAAATATCACAAATATTTTTTCATAAAAGCGCTGTTCAATACCCGGGCCATTATCGGTTACTGTAAACTTCCAGTATAAATCATCTTCATCGGCACATACGGTTAGTACTGTTTTGTCCTTATCACTATGAATAATACCATTTTGAATAAGTTCAGAAAAAACCTGTTGCAGTTTAAGTTTGTCGGTTTTAACCAAAGGCATTACGCCACTTATTTGTAAAGTGCAGGTATCCGGAATATTTAGCTTATGCGCAATTTCATGTATGAGTAACCCCGTATCAACAAGCTCTATTATATCATGACTGCGGCCCGACTTGGTGTACTGCAGCAATCCGTTAATTAAGTTTTCCATACGTTGCACTCTGCCTTTAACGGTTGCAAAATTTTCGGACTGCTCTTTGTTAAGATGTAATCGTAAGTCGTCTTCTATAATTCCGGTAAGCGATCCAATAGCCCGCAAAGGGGCCTTTAAGTCATGCGACATTACGTTGGCAAACTTTTCCAGTTCGCTGTTGGTTTCCTTTAGTGTTTTGTTGTATTCAATAAGCAACTTATTTTTTCTTTCTGATTCGTCACGGCTTTTGGTAATATTTTTTATGATAATGGATTTTCCTTTTTCAAGATAGGAGTGAACAAAGGCAAGCATGATGAAAACAAGAATAAAATTTATGAGAAAATCGCGGTTTATTAATGGAATTTTATTATCCATCATATCAAAATTTGTCCACTGGGTAGTACTGCTGATAATAAACACATACGAGATATGAAGTATGGCTGCAGCAGTAAAGTACCGCCCGGCTTTTTTACCCAACAGCGCATAGGAATAAATAACTATAACGGTAAAGTACACCGACCCTGAAGTGCGTATACCCCCTGACTTATACATTACCATGTGAAGCAATGCAAATGCAGTGATTAACGAAACAAGATAAGCCCGCTTAAGCTGCGAAACCGTTTTAAGCGCAAGAAAATTTAACAGCAGAATTATGGAAGTGATAAATATAAGCCAGTGAAATAAGCCGGGCGTTTTTACTCCCACTGACAATTGAAAAAAAGCAACCAATGCAACTAAACAAGCTGTAAGAGAAAATATGCGGAATAAAACAAATTGTTGCCGCACTAAAATGTTTTGCCTTTTTATTTGAAACAGTACATCTGTTTTGAGTAAAAATTTTATAAAGCGATTGCTGAGCATACCAGCGTGTATACGCAATGCAGGGTAAAAAAGTTAGCTGTAAAACAAAAACAAGTACGGGCACTTGCACCTTACATTTATTTCAATTTCAGCCGCAGCATTTCTTAAAAAACACACAGGTAAAATCCACCTGAAACACTTTTGCAAAATTGCAAAAACCCATTATTTTTGTACAGCAAAACCCAATCGGTATGAAAACCAATTCGGCTTTAATTTTTTTTAATACCAAAGTTGCCTTTGCTTTTGCCGCTTTCGCGGAACAAAATAAAAACCCGCTTTCGTTTACTAAAAATAATTATTCAGCCTATTATTATATCAGTAATGGGGTTTCAAATCTCAACTATGGAAGTTCCGATGGCAGGTTATTAAGTTCCAAATACAACTTTAAAGCTTCAGAGTTGAGGTTAGAACTTCAAAAGTTGGGTTTGGAACTTCAAAAGTTGAGGTTAGAACTTCAAAAGTTG
>CAZYSI010000038.1:4824-6274 GCA_964650345.1 uncultured Candidatus Saccharibacteria bacterium
ACTTCAAAAGTTGGGTTTGGAACTTCAAAAGTTGAGGTTAGAACTTCAAAAGTTGAGTTTTGAACTTCAAAAGTTGAGTTTGAAACTCAAAAACTGCCAATTTGCCACAAAAACGCAATGTTTAATTGTTAATTCATATAAATAATGACAAAAAAAGATATAATAATAATTGTGGTTGGATTTATCTGGCTAATGTGGTTGGGTTACAGATTAAGGCAACAAGAAGAAGGAATTCGCTTAAATGATGAAAGAGCAGCTGCATACTTTGATAGCCTTGAAAAAGCCGAAAAAAAACAGAACAGCATAAATATTGAGGACAGTATAAAAATTAATGACAGTATAAATATTAAAATAAATAATTAATAATTTAACTCTTAAATCATAAACAAATGCCAAATCCAAACTTCAGGGTAACAATACCCACAAACCCCCAGCAACTAAACGGACTGGGCAAACGCATTAATGCAAAACATGTAGCCGATGGAGCAGGGTCGGTATTAACCCCCCTTGACATGGCCGATTTTTCAAGCAAAGTAACGCTGTCAAAAACAAAAGATACACTGGCCAAACAGCTTAACCGCGACAAAGAAAAAGCCTTTGAAGAGCGTGACAATGCTCTTGGCATTAACATGGGCCTGCCCGAAACGGTTGACTTTTATGTAAAATCATCGCGCGATGTGCTGCTGGGTTTTAATAAAGGTAAAGAACACAAGCTTGGAGACCACGGCTTTAATGTAAACAGCAGCAGCGGATTTGTAAGCGTAGAAATACCTACCGATGCCCCCGGCCTGATAGAACTTGCCGACAAAATAATAGCCAAACACGTGCTTGACGGAGCAGCAAGCCCCCTTGCCGGACTCGACATGGCCGACTTTACAGCAAAAAACACCGAAGCCGCCTCTAAAGATGCACTGGGCAAACAGCTAAACCGCGACAAGGAAAAAGCCACCGGAGAGCGCGACCTGGCACTGGGCATAGGCCGCGGACAAAAGGTGGACACCCCCGGCACGGTAAAGTTTTATGCAACATCGGCTCGCGATGCATTGCTGGGGTATAATAAAGGCCGCGAATTTAATTTGGGCGACTGGGGTTTTGACGTACAGTTTAGCAGCGCACCGGGCGCACCCACCGGCACCTTTGAAGCCGACCCTGTATCTATTGAAGTAGGCGAATCATCAGAACTTAGCTGGAATATTTCAGGAGCCACCGCAGTAGAAATTGACAATGGCATAGGCACCGTGGCCAGCAGCGGCACACAAAATGTAACACCTGCCACCACCACCACTTACAAACTTACTGCAACCGGCTCAAGTGGTGCTACCACCACCATTACGGTTACCGTAGAAGTTGCATAAATTTATTTAACAAAACCTTCCGAATATTTCTACATTTGGGAAATATTCGGAAGGTTTTGGTAAAGAACTTTCCGATAATAATATGTTATCAGCAA
>CAZYSI010000039.1:0-6251 GCA_964650345.1 uncultured Candidatus Saccharibacteria bacterium
CCAGTTTGGCTAAGTAGAACGTCTGCAGCATTTGCAGGAACTACGTCAGCCATGCTCCAGCCCCATGAATTAAATACATCCATGGAAGGAGTGCCCCATAGGCCACCGCTAACAACTAGTTGGACAGTGCCACCGTTGTTAATCAATGTACCTGCACGGTGTTGTGCAGAAGCGCTATCAATGTTAGATGTCTTTTCCAAGAAGGAAGAGTCACCAGAGTATGCACGGCTGAAGGAGTAACCTTGGCCAGTGAATACAGCAGCAGAAGTGAAGGCAGCTTTCTTACCAGCAGTGATAAGAGAACATTCACCCTTTACGTCTGTGCCTTTAGTTTCAGTTGCACAGAAGATGCGGCCATCTTGAGGAGCAATGAAGCTACCCTGTGGAAGAGCAGTTACGCTTGCATCAGCATCCTTGATCATAGCACCAGAAAGGAAACCATAGCTCAAGAAAGCGCCCCATGAAGTGAACGGACGGCGTTGCATGTCTTTAGTGATGAACCATACGGTACCATCAGTAGACTTGTATACTTCGCCGGCAGTTGCAGCATCAGCAACGTTTGCAAAAGGTACAACCAACATAGACACAGAAAGTGCTACGGCAGAAACACCAGTTACAACTTTTTTAAATAAGTTAGACATTATTTACTCCATTTTCTACAGTTGTCGTTTCTCTCTTGCCGTTCATTAGGACAGAAGAGAGGCGGCATAATTGATTATTCAATTGAGACAATCAATGCTGTAGAAAACAAATTAATTAGATTTACGAACTTTACTTCAGATGCAATCCCCAGGGCTCTAGAGTTCCAAGAGGTGCTCGTGAAATAAAGACCGATTATTGTTATCCCCACTAAAACCATATTTCCCAGCAGTTCGACCAAGGAGCCAGTCCCGCGCTGTTTTCACAGCTCGGGCGTTAGAGGCACCTGCTAAGGTGTATTTATAGTGAGGGCAATAATTAAGTTGGAATGAACTCGTCGCGGTTTCTAAGTGTTACTATAATTTCCGGATCAAATGCTCAGACGGGCTGTTTTTAAGGTTGTTACAGAGATTTTTGCACCAGTTTAAAAGAAAACTGAGGCATTGGCTGTAAAGCGCTTACACTGGCTTAAAAACAAAAAAGCCACCCGATTTGCCCATAATTCCTTATGTTTTCAAGTTTTTGGCTTGAGCTCCGGAATTACGGCAATTTCTGGCTAGGCTTCTAAAACAATAATGCTGTTCTCCATTAGGAAATTATTCATATATTGCTAAATGGATTATAAAACATATGCCCGTTGGTGTCAAATCACTCCGACTAATACTGAGGAGTGGACGAATCCCACTTTTTTCGCTATACTTCCCAAGTATTTAGAACATTGCTTAGCAAAGATTTGCGGGAACTGGCTCAATTGGCTAGAGCACTCGGTTTGGGACCGAGAGGTTCCGGGTTCGAGTCCCGGGTTCCCGACCAGAAAAAATTTTCACCCTAGCGGGTATCGTATAATGGTTATTATCTCAGTTTTCCAAACTGATGACAGGGGTTCGATTCCCCTTACCCGCTCCAGCGGGTTAATATCTAAACTGTGACTGTATTCCTAGAAAAATATCGTAACTCTATTTTGATGGGCGCTTTAGTTGTCGTGATGGCAATGTTCGCGCTGATTTTTTTTTACCGGATTGAGCAAGCTCCCCTTTTAGACTACGATGAAGCAATTTACGCCCAAGTTGCTAGGGAATCCCTTGTAGACGATGGCCTAGGCTTTGACTGGAAAGGTAACCTAGGTTTAGGCCGGGAAAGCTTGTGGGTAGAAAAACCACCGCTCATGCTGTGGTTAATTCAAGCTGGTTTTTGGGGGTTTGGAATTAACGAACTTGGGGCAAGAGTTTGGGTGGCATTATTCGCCTTAGGCACCATTTTACTCACATATTTTGTTACTAAAAAACTATTTTCTTCTTCTACAGCTGGGATCTTAGCAACAGCTACATATTTTATTTGTTTTCAATACATAGAGAACGCTAGTATTTTACAATTCGACATCCCAGTTGGATTCTTTATTCTACTGTCCTTCTATTTATTCTATTTGGCTCTTGAGAGGCGTAAATATTTCTATTGGTTTGGAGTATCTTTGGCGCTAGGAGTGCTGACCAAAAACGTGATCGGTTTTCTTCCAGGGGTTATTGCCTTACTGTTCTCAGTCTTTACCTGGAATTTTTCCTATTTCAAATACAAAGAATTTTGGAAAGGAGTCGGCCTGTTCTTCTTAATAGTAATTCCTTGGCATTTAGTGGAGAGCTTAACATTTGGTCGAGACTTCTGGAACCAATACCTGTTTTACCATGTACTAGGACGCTGGCAAGACCCGCTCGAAGGTAACACAGGCACATTCTGGTATTACTGGAACATACTCATTAAAGGCCGTAACCTATTTTGGTTGAGCATGGGTGGTTTAGGCTTAGCGTTAATCCAAGCTCTACGAAAACAAAAGAACTATCTCTATGTACTAATTGCTGTCCTGGTTATTTTCATTTTCTTCGGTAGTTCTAATACCAAACTACCTGCATACATACTAGTAATTTATCCATTCCTAACTATTCTAGCAGGGGCATTACTAGCAAAGCTTTTAGGTCTAGTTAAGGATATAAAAAACTATGGGCAGGTTTTACAGTTAGTGGGTGTGGTGGCGCTTATAATCTGGTTTGCTTACTTGGGAGTAAAATTCAACAGCTACAAATTAACCAAACAAGGAGCTCCTTACCCCTTAGACAGCCGATTGGTAGGCCAATACCTCAAAAATAACTACACGAGTTTGCCTGTCTATTACTATTCTACTATTGGCACTAAACCTTCTATTGTTTTCTATTCAGACCGAATAGTAAATTTCCTGAGATACCCAAGCCCGAAACCTGTTGAGCGCTTTATTCTAATCTCAGAAGTTGCTCCTGGGTTTGAAAACAGTGAGCTAGTGTTCTCCACTTCAACGCAAAAAGTTTACGAAGTGAAATAAAAACCGCCATCCGGCGGTTTTTGAATTTCTACTCACTCTAGCTATTTCGCAACTTCACTGCATCTTTGAATGCTTCCCCAGCTTTAAACTTTGGAGTGTTTAATTCAGGGATCTGAATTTTCTGAGAAGGATTACGGGGGTTTACTCCAATACGGGGCGCACGATGAGATACGCTAAACTGTCCAAAGCCGCTAATGTTAACTTTATCCCCGCTTCGCAAAGTCTCATACACAAGGTTAATAAATGTATTTAACATTCGCTCCGCTTCAGTATATGTTACCGACATGCGGGCTGCTAATTGTTCTATTAAATCGGATTTATTTAAGCTCATGGTATAGGTTGCTAATTTGCTTAATAATCTTGAATGTCCAGTGTCTCCAGATTATAGCATAGATATGAATAAAATATAAAGGACTTGATTACTTCAAAAACAAACTGGCAATTGTATTTATAACTGCTGCAATCCCTATTTCTATAAACTTCCAAATCTTTTTTATGGCACTCATACCGCCATTATAGCACTTTCCAGTCCACTATTCACCTGTAGAAAACACCAGTTTATACAAAGCCACCACCCCAGCTGCTGCCGCTGCTGCCCCCATAGCAATTACTTTAGCAATCGGTTCTTTGGACTTGCTGGGCGGATTTGGGTCTAAAGAGTTGGTACTAGAATTATTTGTAGCTGCTGTGGTGTCTGTCTTCTTTGCCGCACCAGCAACCATAGGCTTAGCATTAGCCTTGCTAGCAGAAGAGGCTTTGGCAGTTGTCTTCGCCTTAGTTGCTGCCTTTTTAGCCACGGTTTGTTTCGGAGCCGGTGCAGATTTTTTTGTTTCCTCAGGCAGCTCTAAAACATTGTCTTTTCCTTTTGTCAAAGCCACGGTCCATAAAAATCCATCTTCAAATCTGGCATAGCTTGCTCCTTTGGTTGCAGTAGAATACACTGCTTCATCTAACACAGTATCATCTTCCAAAATTTTCACTGTTTGGCCTGTATTGCGAAGCTGCGCCGGTAAATTCCCCTGTTCAATGACATAATACTCTCCTGGGTCCAACTCTGCAGCTGGTAACAATTTTAGTTTCTCACCAATTACCAGTGACACTACAGCCAATTGAGCAACCTCTGTTTCCGAACTGTTGTAGAGTTCTATATACTCCTTGTTTCCTGAGGCAGGATTGGGATATAACTCTGAAATCTGCAAACCACTGTTGTTATACTCACCAAAATCTTCAGGCTGTTCATTACTATCTTCATCTTCCTCATCTTCTTCTGTATCTGGTAGAGTTCCATTACTCTGACCGAAGGTCGGGTTCACCCACGCCCACTGCTCCTCTGAAAACTTGCTGTAAGACTTAGCTTCCGGTGTAGTCCCTGTGTAGGAAACAGAGTCTATGGGTGCGCCATCTACATGGAACAGTGTAACTACATCGCCAATAGTATTGTTTAAAGAAAAAGCTCCGGCAGGAATTGTAACCGCAATGTACTCATTAGGCTCAATTTCTAAATCTGGTAATGTGTAAGCGTTGGTACTCAATGGGTCCGAAGGCCCAACATCGTCTAATATTGTTCCTTCTAAATTTACTACTGCCGATCCTGCGTTAAATAATTCAACTTTCTCTGCCCCAGTGTCTACTCCAGCCGGGTTGGGTAGAAGTTCGGTTATTTTAATATCAATTTGCTCTGGTTCAGGTTCTGTTTCTGTGGGTGGATTGTTTTCCGTGGGAGGATCGCTTTCAATTGGAGGATCAGTAATTATTGGTGGGTCTACTTCTCCTGGATCTTGCTCAGGGTCTTGTTCAGGAGCTGGAGGCAACTGCTCAATAGTACAGTTCCTAGGACTACTGGGTTGCAATTCAAAACTAGAATCTATAGTAAATAAGTCTGACCTAACTAATGATTGATCAGCCGACGGGTTTTGCAAGTTCATACTTTCAAAACCATTCGCCGTACTACCCCAAGTTAAGCTGTCTAATATTTCTCCTGTATCGTTCGGACCATTTCTAAGCGCAATGCCATTGTTATCTGCTAATGTCCCGCTACTAACACTGTCTGGTGCTACCGAAATACTAAAAAATCCTGAGTTAGCCCATAACCAAAAATGGTGTGGCTGAACTATTGTACTTTGTGTCCAGGAAATTATTAAACTGTCAGTGGTATTGGCCGCTGTTCTTTTTACTAAACGATATCCGTTTAGGTCAAAAGGAACACTAGTAGGATTAAAAAGTTCTATGTAGTCTTCCTGAGTTTTTCCAGTTCCGCCGGTTATTTGTACTGCGGAAATAATTAGGTACGGCTCAACCACCTCTGGCTCTGGGGTGGTTTCCTCTATTACCAGCGGCAGTTCCTCAGCATGCGCTGACTGCAGCAAAAATCCTCCTAAAAATAATTGCAATCCCAGAGGGAAAGCTAAAAGTGCTGTAGCAAGTTGTTTTAGCATATGTGTTTTGATTAATTACAAAATCATTATGCCTAAATACTCATAAAGCCAGCATCAAGAAAAGCCAAAACTTTTATAAAGTTGAGAAATATTTTAGGTAAACAAAAACTGCTTATTCAGCAGTTTGCTCGGTTACAGAATTTTCATTATCAGAGTTACTGTCTTCTTCAGGCTCCAGCTTTTTATACAGCGTTCCAAGCACGCCATTTACAAACTTCCCACTAGAATCACCCCCAAAGCGCTTACCCATTTCCACAGCTTCGTTAATTGCCACTTTTGGCGGAATTTTCTTGGCAAACATCAATTCATAAATACCTAAACGTAAGACATTGCGATCTATGACTGTAATTTGCGCAATTGGCCATTCCGGTGCGGTCTCAACAATAATGGCATCGATTGCTTCAAGGTTTTGGATTACCCCGTCAATTAATTCTTGCGCAAAAGCTGTGTCTTCGGCACCACCAGCGAACTCTTCTAAGGCGTGAGTTAAAATCGCAGAGATGTCTCCTTGCCGGTTATTGAAATCCCATTCAAATAAAGTTTGAAGCGCTACTGTGCGCAGTAAATGTCGGTTAGCCATATAGATATTTTAGCAAATTCTGCCTAGCAAAAGCCAAACAAAAAAACGCATTGTGTTAAACCACTTTGCGTCCTTTGTAATACCCACAGTTCGGGCATGGCTTGTGAGGCAAGCTAGCGCCACCACAATTTTTGCAGGTAGCCAAGCTAACAGCTGTTAATGCATGATGACTGCGACGTTGGTCACGACCACTGCGAGTTTTATGCTTTTTTGGAACACCCATAAAATTATTTTAAAGTAATTCTAAATA
>CAZYSI010000040.1:0-6105 GCA_964650345.1 uncultured Candidatus Saccharibacteria bacterium
TTATATGGACACACCAAATCATGAAAAAAAGACTAATTTTGAGTCTGTTGCAATCTGGCCTTGGGCAGTAACCGCTGCGCTACTAGCAATAATTTTTGATTACTTATTTTTTCAGAAGTTTTTTGGGATCTCTATCTTAATTTACGGCATTCTCGTTTGGGGAGTGCTGTTTTTGTTTGCAAAACAGCGCGGACTGTCTTTTAAGGTTGCTGGATGGTTAAGTGTTCCGTTTTTCTTTTTCTCCCTAATGCCAACCATTCGTGCTAATGACTTTCTTACTTTTTTAAACGTAGTTGGGGCAATTGGAATTTTTCTTTTAATGATTCGCTCTGTAACCAAAGACAATGTTTTAAATTTCTCTTTTTTGGATTATATACTCACAGCCGTGCTATGGCCACTGAAGTTTTTATACCGCTCGTTTGGCGCACTGTTTTCGCTGGTTCGTGGCGCCAAGAATTCCCCAGCCGGTAAGTATAGAAAAGCATTAATTGGGATGCTTTCTGCTCTGCCAGTACTAATATTTTTTGGTGCGTTGTTTGCTTCGGCTGACTTAGTCTTCCGACAGTTCCTGCAAAACACCTTTTCATTTAATTTGCCAGACACCCTCATTGCTCAAATAGTAATTATTATAATTATATTCATTGCTTGTTTAGGCTGGTTGGCATTTATACTAAACCCGTCAGATCAAACTAGTCAGGATATTTCGGAATTATTACGAATTACTGGTGAAGGACAAGAAAGTCGCAAAATTGAGATCAGTGTATTTTTGTCATTAATTGGCGCACTGTTTTTGTTATTTATTCTATTTCAACTGAACTATTTGTTTGGCGGTGCAAGTAATATTAGTATTGGTGAATTTACCTATGCCGAGTACGCACGCAAAGGATTCGCGGAATTAGTAGTTGTGTCTGTAGCAACCCTACTCATTCTGTTAGGGGTAGATCATTACTCTGCTAATTCGAAAATGAACGCAGTTACTAGAGGTAAGTGGTTTCTTGTCCCTGCTTTGATCATCATTGCTGAAGTAGTGGTAATTATGGTGTCGGCATTTAAGCGTTTGGTTTTGTACCAAGAGGCTTACGGTCTAACCGAACTACGCGTTTATGTTGCAGGATTGATTATTTTACTTGCGGTAGTATTTGCAATATTTACTTTTAAGTTAGTGTTAAACAAACAGCACTCCTTCTTTGCTTTTGGAGTGCTGTTGGTTTTAATTGCTTTTGGAGTTAGTTTTAATTTACTTAACCCAGATAAATTTGTTGCCCAGAAAAATTTTAAAAAATTCCAAGGTACTGACAAACTCGATTTAATCTATTTAACAAGCTTGTCTCCAGATGCATTGCCAACTGTGTTAGATAATTTTCAACCTCACAGCGAAGCTGAGTCTGCAATTTTAACCGAATATATTAATAAGCATTTAGAAAAAGCGCAACTTTGGCAAGAGCATTGGCAGGACTTTAATTTCAGTCGCTATAAAGCAGTGCAACGGTTACAAGAATATACTCGTTAATTGCTAGGCCTCTCGTTTTTAACGATTGACTTTTAGTAGCCCAGTGCTATTATTATAGCCTAACATCGATGAAGAGGAGGTGGTAATTATGGCGGGATCCGTTTCTAGTATGGGCCATAATTCTATTTTTGTTCAACAGACAAGCGGTCAGCCGGCTGCTGAAACTCACCCGTTTACAACCAAGACCGACACTTTTGGGCGGACTATAAAACCCGCTCGTATGCTCCGGGATGGTGCGGTAATGGTTGTGCCGGCCTGTCGTTGTATGTTCTCCGGTAACACCTCGCGGCAATGTGATACTCATGTTGGCGTGGAGGAAGCCATCATACTGTACCCTGGGGAGTTTCAAGAGATTCCCGAAGGACAGGCATCTCGAATGCTTAGGAGACACGCCGGTTGAACAGCGAGCTGCGTTATAACAACAGGCGAGACATGATTGATAGCTATCAATTCATGGCTCGCCTTTTAATTTTCACTTGAAGGTTATTTTTCTGCGAGGGCTTTGAGTTTAACTAAGGCATTGCTCCACATTTTTTCGAACATCTCTTTGTACTCCGGCAGAATTTCTATATCGATTTGTAGCTCAGTACCTCCATCTTTGTCTGAGAAGGTGTAGTTTTCAAAAGCTGAAGCCCATTTTTTAGCTTCTTCGCTCGTGGTATCTTCAATACCGTTTGTAATTATGCCTTGATGCTCAATAGACATAAATTCATACTGGCGGTTTTCGGCAATGCGGCTAATCATACCACCTTCTTTTCCAGTTTGGGGATCTGGACCTAGAAATAGAATTTTTGAGCCAGTACTCCAGTCGCCTTTATAGAAGCTACCTGGGTTGAAAGCTTCTGTCCACTCTCGGTAAGTGGCGTCGTCAAGCATGGTATGCCAAACTTTTTCTCGCGGGGCAGAAATTTCTATGGAGAGATGCATTTTTTCTTTGCTCATTTGCGTTTTTAATTATTTTCGTTTATTTAATATTGCTCTAACAGACGGGCTTATGGCTTTATCTTTTCGGTGAATACAACCAAGCCAGCAACACGGGCGGCGCTTGCCTTCTTTGAGTTGGCTAATAGTTCGCTTAACATGCTCCTTTCGGGTTTCATCTTTTTTTACAAATGTAACCCAGCAGATCCACTCGTTGCGTGCCAGCGGGGTAAGATCTTCCCAGGCTGCCTGGGCTGTCTTATTGGAGGTTAACGCTGTTTGTAAATCAAGGGGGATTTTATGGGCTGTACCTCCAGAAATGGATTTTGGCATAGGTTAATTTAGAGCCCAAATTGAGTAGTTAAGGTAGCTAGCAAAAGATACCCAAAGTAAATAGGGCACCAGTAACCATGCCGCGCGCTTAGAAATTTTGGAGAATGAGAAAATGTTCCAAATAATCATTACCCATAGCAGAACAATAACCCCTAAAGCAAGTAAAGGGTTTTCTAAACCAAAAAATGCAATTGACCATAAAGAGTTAAGAATGAGCTGTACTGCAAATATTTTTATAGCGGACTTAACTTCTACTCCTTGAAGGCTTTTTGACCATACAATGTACAGGGACACACCAATTAGGAAGTAAAGCGTTATCCAGACAGGCCCAAACACCCAACCAGGTGGATTAAGTGAAGATTTTTCCAAAGTAGTGTACCAAGTTGGAATTTTTGATGAAGTGAACACTGAGCCGATTATTCCAGCTAGTTGCGGAATAATAATAGAAACAACGAATCTAAGGTATTTATTTTGCATATTGTTATTATAACAAAAAACCACGCGTGGGAGGCGTGGCAAGCTGGTCGATCCGCAAGTTAAACGTAGTGCAGGTCTTGAAACAGCTCCTCGACAGTCATGGCTTTGTCGTGTTCGTACATCGATGGCCATGCTCGGTGTAGGTCGTCACCGTTTTTTACAACCCCACGGTTGTCGGTGAATTCCCATGTGTGACGAGCAATGTAGTAGATGTCCATTACGAGGAGCTTATTATTCATACCGCTCCTGTTTTCAAAAACCCCTTTTCTTTGCAGCTCTCCCAAGAACATGGGGAAGTCAAATTCTTTGAGTATAAATTCATGTACCTCCCGATCACGAAAGATATGGTCTAGGCCCTTGAGGTATTCCTCGGTCAGGACCACCAACTCCTTCATTTTTTCAGTTCCTTTTTCTTCGACCAATTTTTTCAGTGCTTCAATTTTTTTCATCGCAGTCTCCTTTACTTTTTTCGCTAACCACATATTTTACAGCACTACTTGGTTAAAGTCAACTATGATGCTGGCTGTTTAAGCCAAAGAAAAAACACCTCTTGAAATGAGATGCGTTTTCTTTGGCTCCCCTTAATGGGTGAGTTCAGGGTAATGCTTGGCAATTTATTAAAAATTGATACTCTTTCCGACTAGTTTATTTTTAATAGCCCTATCTAATTTAGTAGTCCTGATTCTTCTCACTAACTTGTGGCTATCAGCAAAATTATCTATTTCTTTCTTGTTAAGAATATCAAGCTGTATGGGCTGACCGTTTTTATCTAATCTGAGAATGTATAAGTAATCCGCGACAAACATCCATTTACCTTGCATTTCTTCAAACTCAGTTAAATGCATATCAGGTATGCCACCGAGCAAGTTTCCAGTGGTCTTAACTTCGATTGCAATAGGCGTAGATTTGGCTTTTTGCGCAATGATATCCGAACCATTCCTTTTCTCGCTTAGGATTCTATAGCCTCTTTTTGTCAAAAACTCTTTAACAAATAACTCGCCTAATTTTCCCTTATTAGAATTGTCCATTTAACTTTCTTTCTGAGCTGTCTTATCCTTAGATGGGAAAGACTTGAAGAAATTACTCAATCCATGCAACAGCATGAGAATTTTAATGAGAACTCTTATCTAACCGTTCAAAAGATATTTGATTTAGCGAATAATGCTCATTATTTGTTTGAAAGTTCTGAACCAAACGAAAAACGACAGCTCATTGAATTTTTAGTTCAGAACTGCCGTCTTCGTGGTCGAAACCTAATGTTTACTATAAGAGAACCATTCGACAACCTATTCTCTCATACTCATTTAAAATTTTGGCTCTGCTGTCGAGTTGCGGCTACCTATCTTAAGGGACTTAAGCGATATTCAGAGTAGTCGGGTTGGGTACTCGGGTCATGGCTAACAGAATCTTAGAATTGACGAATTTTGATATCAGAGGTATTTTAATACTAATTTGAAGGAGGTGAATTATGTTGCCAGAACCAGGAGCATGGGTTATCCGTTTGGATAGACCCACGATTAACGATAATTTTACTTGAGCAGACAATTCGATTGCCCGGGTGGTGAATCACATCGATACGAAAGGGAAAACAGGTGTCCAGGTATTGTTATATTGCAGATGTATGACATTAAGGTTACCAAAACCAACTTGCCAAGTAACAGATCAACCAGATTTGTATGAGTCGCGAGATAAGTTTCTCCGAAATTGGTACCAAGGCGAGTTTGAAAGGGTTGCCCTATCTGATTTAAACATTCTCTTATTACCTCATTTTTTACAAGGGAGAATCACTGAGGGTAAATCTGATGTTTCTGAAATGTTTAATCGGGTGTTGAAACGGTAGTACGTTCAACACCTATTTTTTATCCTTAACTGACAAAAACCAGCGGATCAACCGCTGATTTTTGTAGGAGCGTAATAGTTTCAGGCCAGAGTGCGGTATAGCACTCGGGTCGCCCCAGAAACGCTTCATAGTGGCTCCCCTTGGCTTCTGCTCTTCGAACATATTTCATGGAGCATAGGGTAGAGGTGCCTAGCGTAGTTTAAAGTATTCAAGGAACTTTACTCTGTCTTTATCATGCTCATCAAACCTTTTGCGCCATTGACTAACGGTCATGAGTGGTATTTGTGAGTATACAACGGCAGAGGGATAAAAAACCAGTTTACCTAGTTCTGCTAACTTCCAGGAAAGGTATAAATCTTCAGCCCAGTAACGTAAGTTCATTTTTTCTTTTAAAGGTAAGAGCGGGGTAAGTCCGCCAATTTTTTCGTAATCACTTTTTCTGAAGGCACAATTAGCGCCCCAAAAGTAGAATCGGTAGTTGGTTCGGTATATTGGACTGAAGTAGAAAAAATCATAGCTGATTAGTCTAGCGTATAATGAACCAGTTAGAAGTACTAAACCACCCACCGCACTGATTTTAGGATCGTTTAGTGGTTGGACCAAGTTTTTTAGCCAATCTTTGTGAGCATACGAATCGCCATCGATTCCAACGATATATTCATACTGAGCTTGCTCAATAGCTTTCATTCTCGGGTATATAGTACCCTCAGGCCCTTGTAGACTAATCAATTTAACATCTTTATACCCACGCACTATGTTTTCAGTACCATCATCACAATTATGGGCTACTACAATCACTTCGTTAGGACATCTGCTTTGATTAAGAACAGAATCTAAGCATCTTCCAATAAGTTTTTCCTCGTTATGCGCGCTTATTATTATTGATGTTTGCATATATAAAGTATAACAAAGTTCGAAGTTTTCCAAAGGAATATACATAAAACACCTATGAACACAGGTGTTTTATGATGGCTCTGCAGTCGGGTCACGGTCGCCCTTTTCAAAGGTTCCTTCGCGACTTCAT
>CAZYSI010000041.1:0-5809 GCA_964650345.1 uncultured Candidatus Saccharibacteria bacterium
AGCTCTAACATCATGCTTGTCTACTTTAAACCCAAAGTCATGCATTAGCTGGTGTTCCTCGGAATGCAGGACAGGCGCTTTTTCATCCAAGCCAGATAGCTGAGCAATATCATAGGCGTAAAAATCAAGTTTGCGGCTCGCTGCTAAAGCAGGGTCTAATTGGCGTAAGCTACCAGCAGCAGCGTTGCGGGTATTGGCAAACAAAGCCTTGCTCTCTTGTGCCTGCTTTTTGTTTAACTCTACTAAAACCGCTCTAGGCATAACTGCTTCCCCGCGCACTTCCAGAAGCTGGGGCACACTCTTACCTCGCAAACGCAAAGGAATAGATTGAATGGTTTTCAGATTTTGCGTAATGTCTTCGCCAACTGTGCCATCACCCCGTGTTGCGCCGCGCACAAAAACACCATTTTCGTAAAGCAGGGAGACTGCTAAGCCATCCAGTTTTAATTCGCCATAATATTCTAGAGAGTTTTTACCGGACGCAGATGATGGTAATATTTTTTTTATTCGGGTCTCCCAAGCCTGTAGCTCATCAAAGTTAAACACATCATTCAAAGACAACATGCGCACCGCATGTGGTACCTTCACAAACTTATCCAAAGGCTTACCAGCAACTCTGTTAGTCGGTGAATTAATGTCGCGTAAATGCGGATACAGCGTCTCTAAATTACGTAGCTCGCGGGTGAGAGATTCATAAACGCTGTCGGTAACTTCAGGGTCATTTAATACATGATACCGGTAGCGCAAATCTTCAATTTGCACATGAAGTTTGGTAATTCTTTTTTTAGCTTCTGGTTCTGAAATCGACTTAATCATATATACATTATACCTAGCTACTTATCCCCACGCTATAGCACAAGGGCGATCAAATTATGATAAAATAAATATAAAGATTAGTTCAAATATGGCTCCCCAGAGACACCAAGTAAAATTATCACCTAGACTCGGGCTCGGCGTTGGACGCAGTTCCAGCCGTGGTAATTTAATGCCATACGCCACTATCATTTTTTTAGTTATTAGTGGCGTGCTAGCTATTAGAGCTGGATACATGGTCATTCACCGCAGCCCGACCCAGACCCCACTAGAACCTCAAGTCCTTGGTGCTCAAGACAACCCAGACCAGAAGCCACTATTCAAAGAACATGTGGTCAAAAAGGGAGAAACTGTATTTTCCATTGGGCAGCAGAACAACATCGAATGGACTAGCTTAGCAACAATTAATGGTCTTGAAGCTCCCTTCGCCCTTCAACCAGGACAAATCCTCAAGATTCCACAACAATAAATTCCGGTAAACTAAACAAAAAAAGACTTACAAAGTCTTTTTTGTTTTCACTAGTTTTATGGTATTGGTATTCTTACCTGATAGGTACGATTAAGACCCCGATAGTCAGCGCGAATCCGCAATACTTGCTCACCAATATACGGTAGTCCAGCTGGGGTTGCGCCAGCTACACGTCTAGTGGTAATAACCACACTAACGTCGTCCACAGAATCGCTATTATCTAAAATCAGTTCGTATTGACCAGAGCCAAAGCTGTCAAAAGTCTGAGGGTTATTCACTCCTGCTGGCTCCCCTACAATTTCTGCATCATCGCAAGTACCAGTAGCCCTTTCCACTCTACAATCACCGTTAGCTGCAGTCACTTTAAAGTAAAAATTTATTGTTGATGTTGGGGGTCCGTTTGGCAACACTTCGACCGTTACATAATCATAAATCGCATCATAAGTTAAGGGTTCACTTTGGAACATTGGTAAAGTAAGACGCGTTCCAGCTGGAATAAATTCCACGCGGGGACTATCATCAAAAGCAATTGGCTGAGTGCCAGGCAAGCTCAAACCAACGTTGTTAATTTCACACGCACTTTTACCTGCACAGGAACTATCATCATTATTGGTACCGCTAAAAAACCGTTTGTATTGGAAGAGTTTTTCTTCAGTTACTCCAAAGGCAGCGTACAAGGTTGGTTCAGTACGAGAGGCGTCCCCAGCAGAGCGGACCTCAATAATAACGATAGTAGCCAAACTAAAGGCAATAGCCATAACTGCTGCCAATATCAGAATCGCCAGCATCAAAGACACCCCAGTTTGCTTTTGGTTAGTCCTGTCGAGACTTATATTATTGTTTTGGGATATCATAGACATCAGTGGAAATGGTAGTCTGATAATTAATAATTGAAGTAGGCTCCGACGGGCTATTATCTAATTCAAATTGGGCCACAATGGTAACAAATGGCTGCACTTCAGGATAACTACCATCTGAACAAACGGCGCCACAATCTGGATTAGGGTCTTGGCTAGGATAAACATTGAAACGGAAACTTCCTGGGATAATTCGGAAGCGATCTGCGCTAAACACTAGCTCGCGGGTAGTTCCAGATGGAATTTTCTTTTTCATGTAAAAATCGCCGCCTTCATCTAAATAAAAACAGATTTTATCGCCATTATTTCTCAAAATAGCTAATGATTTGTTTTCTCTTAAAGCATAATTAGTGGCGTTACAATCAGGGTCGGTATCCCAACTTTGATAGTCAATGCGACCATTTCTTACTTCCCGGGAAATTGTTTCAGTGAAGGCACGGGTTCCTTGCACTAATTCACGAACTGATTGTACTCGACGATTAATCTTCAAGGTTTGGGTAAATAGAGTGAGCATACCAGAAACGACCAACACGAAAATAGCAGTGGCAACAAGTACTTCCATTAATGTGAAGCCTTGTTGATTGCGATTCATATTCATTAAAAAATTACGCTTGTACATTAGAAGTTCCTCCAGTTAGTTAGATATGTCTCCAGCACAACAGTACATGGATCTCCACGCTGAGCATCGTCATTAGGTGGACAACTATTGCTCACCCACCAAGCAATAGAGGTTACCTTTAAGCGCGGTCCAGGAAAAGGCTCAGTGTATGGATCAATATCTTCATCAGGATCATCGCCCTCTTTTTCAACAATAATCTTGCGAGAAAAACCAGAGTCACCTGCTCCTGGTTCGTATAGCACCCCACTAACGGAAGGATCGTCAGATATATCTAATCCATAACTGCCGCCAGGGCCTAAACTCCACGGCAAGGCATTGCCGATGTTAAAGTCTAAAACATGACTACCTTCGCTAATTTCGTAACCACCAGCTTGATTTAGCCAATCACGGTAGCATTGAGCCTGTTCTGGAGTCTCCGATCCAACTAAAAAGTCGTGACAATTAGCGGTTAGAGTGCCTTTGAGCCAATTAGTATCGCGCATATTTTTTACCACCTCAATACCCTCGCGCGCTAAGCCCAATGCAACGGTTTGCTGGCGAATGTTAGTTGTTGCTTTTAACGAATATGAGGCTAAACCTAACGCAGCAGAAATTCCCATTACCAAAATAAATGCCGCAACCAAAGTTTCAATCAAGGTTTGACCATTTTGATTACGGCTCAAAGAGCTATAATTGAATTGGAAATTTTTTATTCTCATGGCAGTTAAAGCTCTGCTCCCACATCAACCTGTACATCTACCTCCTGGGTAGTTATTTGTTCATCCACAGGAATGATTTGCCCAGTTAATGGCGAAATTTGAAAGATTCTAGGAGAACCAGAAGCTCTTAGTGTTTGCAGGGTTACAGTGACTGCTGACTGGCTTAACTGAGCCAAAGCAATCGGATCCTGCAATACAGACCCTAAGTCTGCGGTGCAAGACGGAGAGGTATACATTGTTCCAAAAGGCGCGCTAAAAATAACCTGCATACAAGCACCAACAGTTAAATCACTAACTAGGACATCTCCAGAAAAATCTATTTGTTCAACGAGTTCCGCCGCGTAGTTATTACCTGATGAGTAAATCCCATAAATTTCATAGCCGCTGGCACCTGCTGTAAAAGACGCAATATAAAACTTGGCACCATTACCACTAGGCAATGTTCGGGACGACAATGTGTATGCCTGAACTTTGCGAAGATTGGTAATAGTCTCATTGCGGGCAATGGTTAAACTGCGGGACTCACGCTGTCCCGAAAAATTAATGATTACTGAACTAGCAATTACGATCATAATCGCAATAATCGCCAGTAATTCTATAAGGGTAAATCCTGCAGATTTTTGGTTTTTGTTAGAAATTTTTGGTTTCATTTTTCATAGGTATTCAATACCTAAATTATACCATAAATACAGGCCTAAATTAGAAACAAATTCCAGTACCATTGCCACAGCTGGGAGCCAAAAAATAGACTCAGTATAGTAGCTAAAGTTAAGAAAGTGCCAAAAGGAAGTTTGCTACTTAACTGCTTGCGGCCAATTACGATTAAGAAAGTGCCAAACACTGCTCCTAGAATAAAGGCGCTAAAAAGCGCAATAAGAATATGGGGCCAGCCCAACATTAATCCCATAAGAGCAACGAATTTTACATCACCGTAACCCATCCACTTACCTTTGGACACAAACCAGATCAGCCAAAATAAAATAAATGGGGCTGCTGCTGAAAGAATACCACTAATTACAGGGGTCGGTGAACCACTGGCTATGGCTTGAACAATAAGTAGTACTCCTACTATCCCCCCAGCAATAAATACTACTTTGTCTAAAATTAGATAATGTTCAAAGTCAATGACAAACACGGCTACGCATACAAAAATCACTACTGCCGCTTTGGCCAAGACCAGCCAATCCACAAAAGTATGTGGTAAAAAAAACATTGTTGCCGCAGCAAACAAAAATCCTACTATAGTTTCTATTAGCGGGTAACGGAAAGAGATAGATTTTTTACAGTACCGACAGCGGCCACGCTGTAACAAGAAGCTTATTAGCGGAATAAGGTCGTACCAGACTAAAGAATGGCGGCAATGCGGACATAACGAGCGACCACCTAGACTTTCCTGGCGAGGAAGTCGCCAAATAATAACATTTAAAAAACTGCCGATGCACAGCCCAAAGACGAACGCTAAAATGACCATCATGGCGTTACTGTGTTCCAACCTTCAACAAAGCCGTTTACTGCTTTGGGTAAGCAGAAGCGTAACTCATAAACTTGCGGGGCGGCATTGTAGTAATCAAATGTCTGCGGACAAGTTTCAGAAGGAAATTCTTGGGGTGGGAAATTAGAAATATAACGACGCATAACATTGAGATCTTGAAACTCTGCAGTAGCAGGATAACGATTTTGGTCTTTATGGAATTCCGCAAAAGCAGCTACCATCATATTGGCATCCTTAACAATCCTTTTTGCCTTAGCCGCGCGCACGCCATTATCCCAGCCCCATAATGACAGTAAAACCAAAACCAGGGCTACAAAGGCAAGTAAAACATTTTGAGACCATCGTGATTGAATCATACTTTAATTATACAACAAAAAATCCCCCCGAAGGAGGATTTTCATATTTTAAACTATGGAGCAGTTAAGCTTAATCCTGAAGGAGAAGCGTAAACAGTTACAGTTGTAGCAGGTGCAGTAACTGGGAAATCTGCAGTACCTTGTTCTAGACAAGCAGAAGCTGAGAATCCTGTTGCATCACCTGTATAGCTGTAATCAGCAGCGGCAGCACAATCGCCACCAGCAGCTTGATCAGGAATAGCTTCGCCACCTAATTCACCGGCTACAGCGGCGTAACTACCAGTGTTGTCATATTGCAATTGAGCAGCAGCAGTAATTTGACGCAACTCAGACAAGCGACGAGCATCGCGGCCCTTACCCCGAGCGGAGTTTAATGCCAAGAGAACAACGGAAGCGAGCAAACCGATGATAGCAATTACTACCAACAATTCGATTAAAGTAAATCCTTTTTGGTTTTGTTTCAATTTCTTCACCCCCAATCTCTTTTTGGGATAAGAATAAGTAG
>CAZYSI010000042.1:0-5714 GCA_964650345.1 uncultured Candidatus Saccharibacteria bacterium
GAAGCGTCTATTTAGTTAGGCTCCAATCCGAAGCTCGTAACTGGGGCTAAGTCGTTGATCAAAAGATGTTGCGACCTTAAGCAAGTGATTGCTTTAGAAAAATTTCGCTATATGCTGGAATACCTGAGTATCTCATAGTACTTTAGAAAAACTTTATCTAGACTTTATCAGTGTTCTGATACGGTAAAGATATGAATATCTTAAGTGAAAATCTATTGAGTGCAGACAATCAGCAGGAAACCCTTAATTTTTTAAGGGGCTCCTCAGAGACTACACGCGAAACTCTTTCTGTAGAAGTTTATAAAGCCTATTTACAAGGCGCTTTACACGATGGAACTTTTAATAAACGAAACCAACGGTTTCGTTTCAGCCAGCTCGGAACTGAGTGGTTGGAAGTTCTTAAAATTTGCCTGAACAATACTGGTAATTCCTCCTGGATTTATCAGGAAGGAAAAACACGTAAAGTGTTTGTATTAGAAACTTTAGCTAAATTTCTTAACGTAAAATTTGATCCACTAACACTAGTAACCGAAGCAGAGAAAAGTTCTTATATAAGAGGTTTTTTCGATGCCGAAGGTGGCATTCCTAAAAATCCTAATTCATTGTTCTATATTCAACTCGTTCAAAAGGATAGGTTGAAATTAGAGAAAATCAAACAGATTTTAAATGAATTTAGAATTGTTACAGGAATGATCCATAATCCTAGTGTTAAAGTAGATCCAAGTTACTTTCGTATGTTTGTTTTAAGTGGTTCTAGGGCTAAGTTTATCGAAAAAATCGGTACTTGGCACCCGCGAAAACTTAAGACAATAGTACAAAGGAAAGATGATGATATAGTCCGTGCCTTATGGCGACATAGGGAATAAATGAACAAGGCATCGGTAGCGGAAGCTGTCGATGGATCACCTCCTTTCTAAGGAATAAAATTACGTGCTCTGTTGCTTTTCGAAGCACAGGCTCGTCATTCTGATGGTCGTCGTGAGTTTTTCGAAACTCGCGCACTAGTTTTGATTCAAAATTGATGCGTAGTTGGTGGAAACATTTCAATCGCTATTTAGTTGTTAAATTTATACTGAATTCTAAAATCGCCCTTGCGGCGGTTTTTTTTAAATTTATTTTCAACTTTATAAAAGTTTTGGTTTTTCTTTAGGCTACCTTGAATATGGCTTAGGCATACTGAACGTGTAGGAGGAAAAAATGTATGCAAAAGCAAATCAGTCGGATAATTTTATTTTTAGGTGTATGTATGGGAATGGTTTTCCAAGCGGGAGCCGCCTATGCATTCTCGCTCGAACACACTGGCATGGCCAAACCTATTTCAGGTTTGCGTGATTACAATGGTACCTATGAAGGCGCTATGGGTACTGGGAGTATTGGTTATACTGGGGGAACTTTGTATCGCGACAATCAGAACAGTGGTGCTACTGCAGGCTGTGTTGGCGAAGGCTGCGGCCGACATCCTGGTGTCGACATTCCAGTGCTAGCGGGAACTAGAGTTTACTCAACCATGTGGGGTCAGGTGATGATTAGTCGTTGCGACCCGTCTTGGGGTGGTTTAATAGTTCTTAAATCGCAAAACCCTTGGACTTACGAGAACATCTATATTGTTTACGCACATTTAAGTGCTCGGGCATATAGCAACGGCTCTCCGGTTCTCCCTGGCCACTATGTTAGCACGGGTGTGCAGATCGGTAAGACAGGTGGTGGCAGTGGCAATCCGTGCCGGGGTAATTCTACGGGCGCGCACTTGCACTTTCAAATTGACCGTGATGACGGCAATCCTGAACCATATTACCCACCAATTAGTCAGCTAAATAACCGCGATGACAACTTTCAGGTTAGCACTCAGACCTTCAACCCTATTCCATTTTTGACCGGTGGTTACCGTTGGGCTTTCGCTCAAAATAACAATCGGGAATTGTGGGATCTGTTTAACTTTGATTCCTATGGGGTTAGCGGTAGTGCCCTGTGGATGGATGGTTCTTGGGATCCGTTCATTCGCCGAGGAGGAACCACGAACTGCGGCCGGAGCAAACCGTGTAGTAGTTCAGTTAATGCCGAGGCTAGTATTTACCGCCATATCTATTTAGATATGTACAACCAGTGCACTGGAGTGGGGAAAGTCTACTTTACGACTAATGCATCGAAGTCTTGGAGCGAAGATAAAACCGTGCCGTTTCTAACTAGTTACGGGTACCAGCAGGCGCACATTTGGATGCTAAATAATCCCAAATGGACGGGAATAATTACCGGTATTAGGATAGATCCGTCGGATCAATGCTATGCCAATACGTGGGACCCGAATTATTACGGTGAGATCACGATTGAGCGATAGTTGCTTTTGGTTAACAGGGTGGTTTGTGTATTTGCAAGCCACCTGTTTCAATTTCATTTTGCGGTTTTTAGTGTCTGCGCTATACTGCCTCATATGAAGCAAGCTTTAGCTCATACTACTGATACTAACGAAGGTATTACTGCCCAGCTCCAAGTTGAGCCTGCCGGTCATCCGGTTGCAGGAAATGAAACTAAGTTCTTTTTTACATTTCAAGATCCTGAAGGAACTTTCGAAATTGGCCGCTGTGATTGTGTAATTGTCTTAGCTAAAGATGGAGTTGAACAAGATCGTCAACCCATTCAATTACAAGACCCAGTGTTTGCTTCATTTGGGTCTCAACCTTTATATATAAAAATATTTTCTGATTCAGGGATGTATGAATTTTACTTAGAAGGCGCCCCGAAAGATGGTGCTACTTTTCATCCCTTTGAATTGCGTTTTGATGTTCATGTTGCAGAAGCTAGTGGTCACACTGGTACTCACCACCACTCTTTTGCTCAAGATCATCTTGGTCATATCGTCATTTTCGGTAGTGGGTTCATTATTGCGATCATCCTGCTCGTCCGAAATTTTCTACAAAATCGCAAACAAAAAACAGTTGATTAATAGAATAAACATATAATGTCTGAAAGTTATGTATACATTTTCGCTAGCGTTTTAATCGTTAGCGCGATTTCTCTAATTGGGATAGTTGCATTAGGTATGCAAGAGAAGCGCTTGCGTTCCGTCTTGTTATATTTAGTAAGTTTTTCTGCCGGCGCGTTACTAGGTGATGTATTTTTACATCTATTGCCGGAAATGGTAGAGACTAAGTTTGGAGCCACTGAAGGTGCTTACTTCTTAGTAGGTATCGTAGTATTTTTTCTACTGGAAAAATTTATTCTTTGGCACCATAGCCACGGTGATCACGATGAGTCAGTGCATTCTTCTGTCTACCTAACAACGTTTGGCGACAGCCTCCATAATTTTATTGATGGCATGGTAATTGCAGCCGCGTTTTTGGTTGATATTCGTTTGGGTATTGCTACGACCTTAGCGGTAATTTTCCACGAGATCCCACAGGAGATTGGCCAGTTTGCTATTTTGCTTCATGGGGGATGGAGTAAAGCTAAAGCGACTTGGTATAATTTTTTGTCGGCGCTAACTTCAATAGCCGGCGCTCTGGTAGTCGTTTTGTTTGCCTCTACTATAGATGAAGCACCAAGCTTCTTACTAGCGTTTGCTGGAGCTAGCTTCATTTACATTGCCTTGTCCGATGTAGTGCCACAGCTACATAAAGAAGAATCGCAGCGTAAATCTATATACCAAGTAATTTGGTTAATAGCCGGAATTGTCTTAATGGCATTATTGCTACTTCTAGAATAAATAACTATTCAATACAAAAAACCTCTGTTAGTTCGCTAGCCTCGCCGAAACACTTCATAAAGTTTCGGCTCGGGAGACGCTTACTTAACAGAGGTTTTTTGTATCGTAAAGGGTTGATTTTTTTGTTAAGTTATGCTATAATGTAATTAGAAGTTAATTCTAACCTCGAAACAAAAACACAACTCAATAATGCAATTCGCCAATTCCTTGGAAATTCCAAAATTAGAATTTCCAACTTTTCGAAAATTTTTCGTGTCTCTGCACGATCATTTTATTCCACACTCTCGGAATAACTATCATCCGCATGCGATAAGTCACCGTATGTTGGCTTTGTTGTCTCTGTTTTTAATGACAGTAAAGATTGTATGGATTTCTTTAGTTGCTGTGGCGCCAGCAGCTCCAGTAGAAGCGTCGGCTATTACCTCATCGACTGTAATTTCTTTAGCCAACGCTGCTCGCCAAGAGGGTGGCTTAGCCGCTTTGACTCACAACGGTTTGCTAGCTCAAGCTGCTCAAGC
This sequence comes from uncultured Candidatus Saccharibacteria bacterium, assembly GCA_964650345.1. Taxonomy (GTDB): domain Bacteria; phylum Patescibacteriota; class Doudnabacteria; order UBA920; family UBA920; genus UBA920. The sequence goes on from CAZYSI010000042.1 coordinate 4,219, forward strand.
AAAAGCCAACGACATGTTGGGTCGTCAATATTTTTCTCATAACACACCAACTGGTGAAACCCCGTGGACTTTTATTAAGGCCGTTGGGTATAGCTATGTTACAGCTGGTGAAAATTTAGCGATTGATTTTTCTGAAGCAGAAAGCATTCAATCTGCTTGGATGAATAGCCCTGGCCATAGAGCTAACATTATGAATGCAAGTTTCCAAGAAATTGGAATTGGTATTGCAAAAGGAATGTACAATGGGCATGAGACTACAATTGTAGTACAAATGTTTGGCGCACCAATTGCCCAAAAAGTTGAGATGCCTTCTGCTCCGACTCCAGTTGCTCAACCATCCCAACCAGCAGCGCAACCAACCACACAACCAACACAAGCTGCGCCGGCTCAAGCAAGTGTTCCTACGACAGTCCCTGCTTCAACTCCAGCTCCTGAAACTAAATTAGTTGTACAGAATAATCAGTTGGTTGAAGTGCCAGTAGGGCAACAGTCAATTGAAATTACTTCGACAGATACTTCGCTTCAAGGTAATCAACTTTATTTAACAGTTACAGCATCAAGCAAAGCGACAAAACTTTTGGCAACTTACGGACCGTTTAGTACCATGCTCGATCCATCCGGGGAAAACCAGTGGCATGGCTACATCCCACTATCTAGCCTAAGCGAAGATACTCGGCTCGTAGTAAAAGCATACGACATAAACGGCAACTTGGTAGAAGCGCCAGTGGCGCAGTTCTCTCCTGAACTAAATGCAACACTAGATGCTGGTAATGTCGAGGGAGCATCAATTACCGTGTTCGGCAAAACCTTTAATCCAAAAGTTTGGGAAGAAAAGATTTTCTTGCTCGTAATGGCAGCGCTAATTACTTGTTTGATTCTCGCCATTGCCATTCGCCGCCATGTACAGCACGTGGGTTTAATTGCCAACACTTCGTTCGTGGCTATGCTTGCCGCCTTTATGCTGATGATATAAATCAATATGTACAAAAAACAAAACACCGCCCTATGGGCGGTGTTTAAATATATAGTGGTGGACCCTACCGGGATCGAACCGGTCACCTCCTGCTTGCAAAGCAGGCGCTCTACCAGATGAGCTAAGGGCCCCTCCGCGCGGGCTGCGTTTCCGCAAGCCTCACGTTCACAAATTATACACGAAATTTCTACTAGATCCCAGGGGTGGTTGTAGCTTGGCCAAAGTCGAGGAATCCACCCATCCAAGCAAGAGCTAGAATAATAAAGGCAAGACCTACTAGTTTCCACCAAGTGTACGTTCCCGACAATGGTGCTGGCATATATTTTTCCGCAAAATCTAATTTGCCGGTTTGTTGAGTGATCCAAAATGAATATTTCATCATTAGCACACCCAGCACGATGACCAATGGTCCTAGAAAATAGCGCATAATTTTTTATTTTTTCATGGTGGGCGATTCAGGAATCGAACCTGAGACCTCGTCATTATCAGTGACGCGCTCTAACCGACTGAGCTAATCGCCCGC
>CAZYSI010000043.1:0-5501 GCA_964650345.1 uncultured Candidatus Saccharibacteria bacterium
TTTTTGTATTTCTGATATTCGCTGGCAATGCTCTGAATTTTTGCAAAGTCCGGTTGGTACGACAAAAATGCTGGCGCTTCTTTTAATATGGCGCTGTTAAATTCTTCAGGAGGCGGACAATTGTAAAATTCTAGTTTCATCTATTCAATAACTGCTTTAATTCGGCGCACACCAGCAGACACAGCTTCTTCCTTAGCGATCCGGAATTTACCAATCACGCCCGTGTGTTCAACGTGCGGGCCACCGCAAAATTCCCGTGAAATTACATTCCCGTCTTTGTCTGTTGCTGTATAAATAGATACAGTGTCGCCGTATTTTTCTCCAAACAGTCCAATAGCGCCTAATTCTCGCGCTTTTTCTAATGGCATTATTTCTTGCTCCATTTTCGCATCTAGCTCAATCCACTTATTCACTAAATCTTCAACTTGCTTCTTCTGTTCATCTGTCATTTTTTGCGGATAGGTAAAATCGAACCGGGTGCGTTCAGTAGTAATATTACTGCCCTTTTGGAAAGTGTCAGGACCAAGCACATCGCGCAAGGCTTTGTGCATTAGGTGAGTAGCAGTATGGTAGCGAACGACTATGTCTGAATGATCAGCCAACCCCCCCTTAAAGGTACCAGCGCTTGCAGTGCGAGACAGATCTTGATGCTTTTTAAACTCACTTGAAAATTCTTCTGTGTCTACGTCTTGACCAGCTGCCTGAGCGAGTTCTTCTGTTAATTCCAAGGGGAACCCATATGTCTGATACAAATTAAACGCATCGGTACCACTAAGCTTCCCTTGTTTTTCAAACATTTTACCAAATTCCTTTAAGCCCTTTTCAACGGTTTTACCAAACTTGTTTTGTTCGCTTTCAAGTAAAGCAAAAATTTTATCTGCATTGGCAACTAATTCTGGGTAGGCATCGCCGTACTCTTGCACAACTTTACCAATTAAACCTTCTAACCAACGCCCTTCTAAATTAAGACGACGAGCGTAAACCATAGCCCGACGAAGCAAGCGACGCAAAATATATCCACGTTCTTTATTAGAAGGCTCCACGCCATCAGCAGCAATGAATACAGCTGCTCGAATATGATCTACAATAATGCGGGCACCGCGAAGTTCGTCTCCTGACAACATTGTCTGTTGCTGACCAATAACTTCAAACATTCCTTGAAAAAATTCTGTATCGTACACAGAAGTGTGGCCATTTAAGACTGCAATTACGCGGTCAAGTCCCATGCCAGTATCTACATTTTGCTTTTCTAATGGAGTTAAAGAACCATCTTCTTTCTTTTCAAATTGCATGAATACATCATTCCAAATTTCTACCCAGCGTGGGTCGTTGGCGGTTTCTTGGAAATTTTCTGGAGCTGGGGTGCCGTCGTCAATCCAATAGAACATTTCAGTGTCCGGGCCACAAGGACCAGTTGCTCCTGCAATCCACCAGTTATCTTCCTTACCAAGCTTGGCAATGCGCGCCTTAGGAACACCTAGTCTAAGCCAATGCTCATAGCTTTCTTCGTCGAACGGCGCGTCGGCATCACCAGCAAAAACTGAAAACGCCAAACGCTCTTTAGGAATCCCTAACCATTGCTCAGATGTTAAAAATTCATAGCTCCATTCAATGGCATCTTTTTTAAAATAATCACCGAAGCTCCAGTTACCAAGCATCTCGAAAAAAGTCAGGTGGGTATTGTCCCCGACTTCATCAATATCTATAGTCCGAATACATTTTTGAACATTGGCAATTCTCACGCCACCTGGATGCGGCTGCCCCATTAAATACGGCACCAAAGGAAACATGCCAGCCATTGTAAATAGAACTGAAGGATCGTTCTCCGGCACCAATGAAGCCGAAGGTATAATAGTGTGACCTTTTTCCTCAAAAAACTTGAGCCACTTTGTACGTAATTCTTGTGCGGTAATATGAGTCATATACTTGTAATTTTAGCGAAAAAGCCTATAATAGGCAAAATAAAAAACACGGCGTGGGAAACTATCTTCTCACGCCGCACTTAAGGTCACTACACAAGGTGATCGTTGGTAATCACATCCGCTATAGCCATAACCTTACCCTTAAACGCTGGGTTGTTATCCATCAGCTCCTCGCACATCTTTTTGTCTTTATTAACCGATTGAAGGCTGAAGCTTAAGATGGTGGTTATGTCTTTTTGCAGTACACCGGTAATTTCGTTCAATAACCAGACCGTCCCTACTCGAGCCTCGTATAATGCTGGGTTGTCATGTCGCCTGATATTGTGCTTACTAATCTCCTCGAGGGAGTAACCAAATCCTTTTGTTCCTGTGATTATCATCAAGGATCGCTGGACAGCTTCCTTATCCAACTCGGGTTCTGATTTTGGCAGCTTGTACACATCAGGTTCTGGTAAAGCATCTACACTGCGCAAAAGCGAAGTAAAAAACCACCTGAAATGGGGATCATCAACAATTTTCTGAACGACTTGACGAACTCTTTCCCGGGTGACTCTAAACTCCTCTCCGGTTAACTCCAGAGTGCATTTGACCTTTGTTAACAGACCGGTGCGCATGCAAAACATATCAACATCTCTCTCGCTAAACCGGTCGCGGAGATAATTGTATACTCTCCATCGTAGCTGATCAATCTCCAACTCTTCTATGACCCTGATGGTTTCGTCAGAAGCCGCGAATAGCATTTCAAAAGTTTTTGCTCGTGGATTATCATCCTCGCCCGGCCTTAGCGTCTGACTTAAAGAAAGAATGTCGCCTTGTTTAACAAACATCCCAACCTGCGCCCTAGCCTCTTCGACAGAAATGTCTCCTTGCCCCGCACTTAAATCCGCTCTTGCTATACCTTTTTCGATTGCCCTGAGCATCCGTCGCAGCTGGTTAATACGGTCATGAACATGGACAGGTCTCCTCACTATATCGACTTGTTGCATTACGTACCGAGCCATTCTATGTTTAATCCAAAAGGTGGAATACGTGGAATAGGATACATCCATAGAAGTGTCGAACTTCCTAAGCGCATGTATCAGGCCTAAATTACCTTCCTGCACCAAATCAAACCAGTGCTCCCAAAGGCCGTAATGGCGGCAAAACAAATTCGCCAGTTTAACAACCCAGTAGAGGCCAGAATAAATGATCTGATCATAAAGATCTTTGTTCGGATCGCTCCGATAACTCACAATCCAGCCATGTACTAATTCTTTGTTGAACTTTTTTTCTGGAAAAGGAGAAACCCTTTCCAAGTCCGCGAAATAACAAGTCCGTAGACTTAAAGATGTAGTAGTGTGCATAGGTCCTCCTTTGAATCTATATTGTTATGAATTTAACATGAAAAAAAGCCCTGGGTCAACCAGAGCTTTTTTTAAATTATCTAACTGCTTCTTCCAATGCCCGATTCAACTGTGGATCGCGGCCCGCATTAATATCTTCGTCAGTTAATTCAACAACTATGTCTGGGTCCAAGCCGCCGTTGTTTAAATTCTTACCACTCGGAGTAATCCATTTTGCTACTGTTACCTTCACAGCCATATCTCTACCGAATGGCACTAATTCTTGTACGCTCCCTTTACCAAAACTTTTCTCTCCAACTAAAATTGCTTTGCCATTGTCTTTCAAAGCACCTGCTAAAATTTCTGAGGCTGATGCACTACCACCGTTCATTAACACCACAGTCTTAAAGTTGCTTAATTGATTATACCCCTGTGAATTATACAAAATTACATCTTTTTCACTATGTTCTTCTTTCACCACCAAAGTCCCTTTTTCCAGCCACTGCGACGCCACTTCCACTGATGTCTCCAAGTAACCACCTGGGTTGTTACGCAAGTCCACTACCACACCAGCCGGCTTAGTTCTGGCTATGTCATTAACAGCAGCCAAAAACAAATCTTGAGTTTCATCACCAAAGCGAGATAAAGTTATATAAGCCACGCGCTTACCGGCAATTTCTTTGTATTCTAACTTCACGCTCTTTAGTTCAATCTTCTGGCGGATAATTTTAACATCGAATGGCGCTGTTTCACCCTCACGAATAATTGTTAAAGTCACCTCAGTATTTTCAGGTCCGCGAATTTTGTTTGCTGCCTGGTCAGCTTGCATTTCTAGAGTAGTCTCGCCGTTAATCGCAGCAATAATGTCTTGGGCCCGCAGACCTGCTTTTTGTGCTGGACTGTCTTCTAATGGGGCAATAATTACAATATTATCTTCTTTGGTACCAATTTCAGCGCCAATACCAGAAAAACTTCCCTGTAGTTCAGTACGGAAATCTGAGTAAGCCTCAGGGTCGAAGAACTCGGTATAGTCATCGCCAGCTGCAGAAATAGCGCCACGGATTGCGCCATAGAGAATTTTCTCTGGGTCAATATTCCGGCTATCAATATATTTATCTTGAACAATTTTAATTGCCTGCCACAACAACCCATAGTCTACTTCTGCTGGTGCATCTCCGGTATTAATTATCTTAAAAGTCTTTGGGTTAAACGAATAACCTTTTTGACCAGAAACATACCCGAGCCGGAATGCTCCGCCCACGACTATAAAAGCAATAAGGGCACCGAGCACCCACTTTTTCACAGATGGACCTTTTGGTTCATTAGCTGATTGAACTTGAGTATCAAAATTTTCTTCCATAAATAAAATAATGACTTAATGTCTCTATATTATAGCATCCTTAAGCTTCACGCAGGGAATCGTATTTTGCAAAAACTAAACCACTAATTGCCAAAGATATAAACAGGTACTGTAAAACACGATCATTTAAGATAGTTAAATCGAACACCCCGTAGGCTAAAATCCAAATAAAGGCCAAACCAATACTAATAACCAAATAACCATACTGATTTAGCATACCAGCGTACTTACGCAAAAACCCGACCAAGCGCTCATAATATTCCCACCAAAACAGCCCAAAGGCCAACAAACCGGCAAAACCTAATTCAACTACAAGCTGCAAATACAAACTATGCGCAGTAATAAATTTTTGCGGTAAGTTGTAGCGTAAATTTTTCATAGCTGAAACTTCTTCATAACTTGTCCGTGCCGGAATATTTTCTATTACTGAAGTAATGAAGTTACCATACCCTACTCCAAATGGATGCACAGTAGCAAATTTAATACTATGCTGCCAAATTTCCAAACGGCCAGCATTAGAGCTTTCTGCTAAATCATAGATACTCCCAGCGCGACTAAGAAAACCATCATCAGTATCGTAAGTGCGAATTAAATTCAACCCCTGTGAGATTAACGGCGAAAGAACAAATAAAATGATAATAAAAACATAGATTGATAGCTTAATTTTCATAAACTGCGGTAGGAGTTTACGACCGAAAGCAATTAGTACAATTACTAGCGGGGCCAAAAAAGTTAGCCAAATTCCTCGAGTGCCATTAGCCATAATTCCAAAGCAGGTTAGTGCCACCGCAGTCATTACGTACCATTTATTAGCACCTGAACGTCCCCATTTTAAATACGGAGCCAAATAAGCAAGTAAAAATATACACATTACCCCAAACGCATGCGTGTCTGGCA
>CAZYSI010000044.1:0-5278 GCA_964650345.1 uncultured Candidatus Saccharibacteria bacterium
CCCTGTCGTCGAAGTCGAGGCTGCCGTCGCTGGCGTCGAAGCAGAGCGAGTCGTCAGACGACTGCCACTGCATCGCCGCGAGGTCGAGAACTGGAGTAGAGCCGTCCCGAGCGAGAACGTCGGTAAAAGCAATCATTGCGGCTGCGGCATCAAAGCCACCTGCCAGCAAGAACTGCTCTGGCAAACTTTCCATCTGCTCACGGTCGGCATCAACGCTGAAACCTTGCAGGCAGCTCGGAAAATAAATCCCGACTACCGTGCCCTGTTTCATCGCTTCCACCAGCCGTTCGTGACGAGAGCCAGCGACGATTGTTGTTTGCTCCGCCAGCGAACCTTTGCGGTAGTTGTTGAACGGTCGCTTGCCGCCGAACTGCTCCGCGTAGGAGTTATTCACCCCCGCAAGAAACACATCGTCCAGCACCTGACCATAGTCTTCGACATCCATTTGCGGAATAACGAACGGCAAGTAAATACCCTTGAGCAGGTTGCTGACCGCATCGTCTTCACGGATGCGAGCGATAATTGCCTGGCTCCTCGTCTCAAATTCCGCCCCAGAAAGGTTGTAGAGATATTGCGGTGAATTGAGATAAGTTTGCAGTCGAGCCAGTAGCTGACCGTAGTCAAGCTTTGGCTGATTGAGGTGGTAGTCGCGGTCAGGTTTTATGGTTTTAGCCTTCAACCCTCGAGGGCGAATACGAACACCGTTGCGATTGAACAGCGAAACGACTTGCGGTTTGCTTTTGAGCAGCAGCTTACCGTCAACGACTTCTATCGTAAATGCTCCTGCACCAATTGCTCGTACATTTTCTTCGCCAATCTGATTTGCAAGATTTTTGATGACAGAGTTCGTCTCTCCCGTAGTCCAGTTCTTAATAAAAAATTCCGATTTCATCGGTTTCCTCCTTGGGCTTCGTCGCCCGAATGGTAATTTTGCTCTCACCCGAGTCAGGGACTGCTTGGTATCAAGCAGATTTGTAATTATACAATAAATAAAAGGTGAGGTCAAGCGTTTGTGAGTGCTATTCATTGAATAAAGATGTAGAATCAGCTAAACTTACACAGTAATTAACATTATTCATATTGTCATTTCAAATCGGAATCGTAGGTTTGCCCAATGTCGGCAAGTCGACACTGTTTAACGCTATTACTAAATCGCAAGTTGAAGCAGCGAATTATCCGTTCGCAACAATAGACCCAAACGTTGGTGTTGTGCCTGTGCCAGATGATCGCCTAGCCAAGTTAGCGGTGCAAGAAAAATCTGAAAAAATTGTCCCAACCACGATTGAATTTGTAGATATTGCTGGTTTGGTTTCTGGCGCCCATAAAGGCGAAGGTTTAGGAAATCAATTTTTGTCACACATTCGCGAGGTTGATGCAATTTTAGAAGTCGCTCGCCTATTTACTGATGACGATATTATTCACGTTAATGGCTCTGTTAATGCCCGCCGCGACATTGACACAATCGGGATTGAATTGCAGTTGGCAGATTTGCAAAACGTGGAAAAACGTCTTGAGTCTAATGGAAAAGCTGTGAAGTCTGGCGACCGCGATGCTAAAATTCGCCAGGGCGTATTGGAAAAATACAAAGCTGCTCTAGAAGCAGGACAAATGGCAAACACGGTTTCTCTAACTGAAGAGGAACGTAATGCTGCTAAAGATGTACAACTACTCACCACAAAGCCATTCTTACTCGCGGCGAATGCGACCTACAACATTTCATCAAAAAAATATGAAAGCGAAGACGGCAAACCGATTGACACTACGCTACTCTCTTCCAATTCAGGTAGCAACTTTGGCGAAGTAATTTTAATCGATGCTAAACTCGAAACTGAACTTGCCCAGCTCGATGATTCTGACCGTGAAGAATATTTAAAAGATTTAGCTTTGCAAGAAAGTGGTTTGGACCGAATCATTACAGCAGCATATAAAACTTTAGGATTAGTAACTTTTATTACTGCTGGTCCAAAAGAATCCAAAGCTTGGACCTGCCCAACTGAAACAAAGGCTCCTCAAGCCGCCGGAGTAATTCACACTGACTTTGAACATGGCTTCATTAGAGCTGAAGTAATCCAGTGGGATAAACTACTCGAAGCCGGTGGTTACGTGCAAGCCAAAGAAAAAGGCTGGCTACGCATGGAAGGAAAAGAATACATTATTCAAGACGGCGACGTGGTTCATTTCCACTTCAATCGTTAATGCACAGGAAATCAAAAAGACGTTGTATACTACACAACGTCTTTTTGGTTATTACCGTTCATCACCTTACGGGAGAAACAGCCTCCCGTACTGGTCCAGTCGAAACTGAACCTGTAGCCCCATTGGCAATCGCTCGTGGGAAATTTTCAGTTGATAGCTTTTTGTTGGATCCGGCCGGAAAGCCGGGAACCTAAAGCGCTCTACTGTTGTCGACCCTTGCAGGATCTCTAGGCCGAATATCCCTGCTGTAGATGTTAAAAATCGAATCTGGATTTTCGTTTGCGGGAACACAACGAAATCATTCCTCTTCAAGTTTCCTACATCTACGAGCTCGGATATTACGACAGCAGAATTCAAATCCGACAGAGTCGACATTTCGAATTCCTTTGTTTGGCAAGGCATCGCAACCACCAGAGACTTAACTCTGGCCGAAGAAACCGCCGAAACCTCGGACTGAGGCACCATAGCGCCGTCCGTGACCGCAGTTACGCCTTCGGCCTTCGGACAAGCAGTACTTTGCGCCTCGGCCGCCGTCCAAGACCCCAACAAAACAACAACTAAAAATAAACAAAAACACTTACAAAAAATGGTAATTTTCATGCATTCCTCCAGATTTACGAACTAAAATATTGGTATTTCTTTATTAAATTATAGCATAAAAAGCTAAACTTGTCAATATATACCCTGTTCTGGACAAATCTCCCTTATTTTGGTAGAATTAGATACATTTGCAGAAAAAAGTTGATCAATCTTTACCGAAACTTTATCAAAAGTTTACATGGATTTGATCTCGGTTGTTATAGAATGTGATCAATGATCATTAAAAACAAAAATCATGGCTACACTAACAACCGAATATCTAGAAAAAATTCTAGACAAACGCTTCTCTGACTTTGCAAGGCTAATGAAAAAAAGCTTTGACGAAATGGGAGCTAGAACGGACGCAAAGTTTGAACGATTAGAAGCTAAAATGGATTACCAATTTAGTCTACTAGTTGAACGCTGCGATAATATAGAAGCGCAAGTGAAAGATTTAGAGCAAAAGATGAATTTTCGTTTCAGCACCGTAGATGCTGAACTCGAGACCATCAAAAGAGATCTCAAAATTTATTCCAAACGCGACAAAGAAGACAGCGATGCATTTAAAACCACGGTTAATAAATTGCAAAGACGAGTGGAAACTTTAGAATCCCAGGTCAAAAAACTCAAAGCGTCTCAAAAACAATCTGCAAAAATTTAACCAATCTATAATTAACATATTCTCTGCGGCAAATGGGCCTCAGAGATAAGGAGACAATTCCTTATGCCGAGATATGAATTAATGTACATACTCGCATCGAGCGTATCTGATGATCAGGTACCTCAGACCTCTCAAGAAATTGAAGGTTTCGTCAGTGACAATGGCGGCACTGACATTACCCATGAAAACCTGGGTAAAAAGAAACTCGCCTACCCTATCAAAAAGACTCGTAACGGTCACTACGGCGTGATTAATTTCACTGCCGACGGCACTACTGCTAACAAACTGGATGCCAAACTCCGCACCCAGAAGGCAACGGTTATTCGCCATATCATCGTCAATCTCGATGATCATTTAGAACGCCTGGAAAAAGATAAAGAAGCACAGACTAAAATGAATCGCAACCGGCCAGCAGAACGCATTGCTCAAGACAAGCTAGAAGCAGAAGGTAAGGCTCCTGCACAACCAGCAGCTACTCCTACTCCAAAATCAGTACGCGAGACCAAACCAAAAACCGTAGTAACCGAAGCAGTGCTTGAAGAAGAAATCGAAAAAGCACTCAACGAGGATTTAACTAAGTAACACAAACATTTACTAACTAATTCTCAAAACTATGGACTTAAATAAAGTAATGATTATTGGCCGCTTAACCCGCGACCCAGAACTACGCCAAACTCCTAATGGGGCAAGCGTATGCCAAATCGGCTTAGCAACCAACTACGTTTACACTAATCAGCAATCCGGACAAAAAGTAGAACAGGTTGAGTACCACAACGTAGTGCTGTGGAGAAAACTAGCTGAAATCGCTAATCAATACCTCAAAAAAGGTCGCCGTGTATACATTGAAGGTCGCCTAGCAACCCGCTCCTGGGATGCTCAAGATGGCACCAAGCGAAGCCGCACCGAAATTGTCGCCGACAACATGATTATGCTAGACGGCGGTCAAGGTGGCCAAAACAATGGTTCTGCGCCAATGAATAATAGCGATAACAACTCTAATCAATCCTTCAATGACGCTGAGGAGCTGCCAACCATTCAACAGGGCGGTGGCGAAGACATCAGTGTAGAAGATATTCCATTTTAATCTCAAGACTCAAACAATAATTTATGGCTTACAACAAGAACAATAACAATAACCAACCAGCGGTTAAAAAAGTCTGCTACTTCTGTTCTAACAAGATCAGTACCGTAGACTACAAAGATACTCAGACTTTGCGCCGGTTCATGTCCCCTCATGCCAAGATCTTAGCTCACGGCCGTACTGGCTCTTGCCCTAAGCATCAGCGCATGGTAACCATCGCTCTCAAGCGGGCTCGTCACATGGCATTACTACCATTTGTGGCTCCTTAATAAAATCAGTAACTATGGATTTAAACGATGTAAAACTCGGGGCAATTGTACTTATGAACGGTGAACCATTCCAGGTAATATGGTCTAACCGCATGCGCACTGCGCAGCGCAAACCTGTAATGCAAGCTAAACTTCGTAACGTAATCACTGGTAAAGTTTTGGAATATAGTTTCAAATTCGGTGAAAAAGTCGAAGGGGCAGATGTCACCCGCGAAAATGCTAACTTCCTCTACTCCGATGAAGGTGGTACGCACTTCATGAACAATGAAACTTACGAAACCATTGACTTCCCCAAAGAAGTCACAGCAGAACAAGAGCCATTCCTAATTGAAGGAACAAAAGTTCAGGTTTTGCGCTTCAATGGCAAGCCGGTTTCTATAGAACTGCCAATTAAAGTTGACCTAAAGGTAACTGAATCTCCTCCTAATGTAGTTGGAAACAGCGGGGGCAGCATCACCAAGCCTATTACGCTAGAAACTGGCTTGGTAGTAA
>CAZYSI010000045.1:0-5181 GCA_964650345.1 uncultured Candidatus Saccharibacteria bacterium
CAAAACTTTCAGCACCTATGTTTGTCCAATACAATCTATCTCTTAATTGTGCTGAAAGCAAACTGCTATTTATCCTCACTGGTTCCGTTCCCATTGCATCCGAAATAATCATTTCTTGTTCGGCATCCATTACAACATTTTCCAAAAGCCAATAAGTAGGTTTTAGTTCTTGCAACAACCTTAAATATTCATAAAACAAACTTGATTTTTCGCCTTGTAATCCATCTCTTACAGCGTTACCTCTGCTAAAATCTTGACAAGGGCTTCCTCCTATCAACAAATCAATTTTAGGCAAATCACTTGCTTTAATATTTCGCACATCTCCAAGCTGTATTGTGTCAGGGAAATTATGCTGTGTTACTTTTATTCCGTGTTCCTTAATCTCACTTGCGTAATATTTAGCAACCTTAATTCCTGCTTTTTGTAAGGCAAGTTGCCCACAACTCATTCCGTCAAAAAGAGAAAGAACAAAAAGCCCACGCTCAAAAAAATTATTAAAAGTTGTTTCGTTTTCCATATTTACATTTCTACTTAATTAACCGCAGCCAGCTTATAACAAGTGCTTTACAAAAGCTGCCATCAACGGTAGTGCTAAACTTGAAGCTGTGTGCAAGGCAGCCTTCGTAAAGCACCGATACGTTAGCACCAATTAGCCAACGCTCGGTTTCGGTGCAATTTTCAGCTTATTCTTTTTCATAACATGCTGTCTTATTTTGGTAAACAATTTTTGAACGGCTTTTTCTCTTGCCTTATCATTTATCAGGTCAGCAAATTGTAAGTAAGTAATGCTTTCTCTTAATTTCTCAAAGTGCTTTACTTCTTCCGCATCAAATTTAAAGCCTTGTTCTTTTAATTGTTTTGCAATCGGTGGCACTAATGCTCCAAAGCCGATTCTAAATTGTTTGTTTTCTTCCATTGTTTTTATATTTAGTTATTAATTCCTACGCACTTTAACTGGTGCTAACAGCACATACACGCTATTTTGCCACGCTCAACACAACGCTCACAGCGTGTATCTGCGGAGCGTTACCAGCAAGGCTACCAGAGTTTAAATTCATAGGTTATTTTACAGTCTCCTTTGTAATTCCGTTGGTAATGCAGACAACCCACAGGAAAGCCAAATGCAAATCCGTGTTTGCTACCGCCACCCATATAAACAATTTCTTTTAAACCGCCGTATTCAATTACCATTTGCTGTACTTTATTGCTTTTGAAAGCCTTTGCAATCGGCACAAAAAACAAAACATTGTCAGCAATGGAAAACGCTTTTTGAAGGAACACATCGTAGATGCTAAAAGGTGGGTTTGTAATTATCCAATCAACCTTTTTATTCCAATCCAAAAAATCAATTCCATCAGCTATTTCGCATCTATACTTTTCCCCTGAAAACAAATCGTAAAAAACATCTTTGCCAGCCGCAGGTTCTAAAATTGAGCCTTGTGGGTTAAAATAATCTACAATCCACTTTGCTGTTTTTTCATTTGTGTAAACCATATCTGCTGCTGTTGCCTTTCCTGTTTTGTTTGCTTTTGTTGGAACACCGTTTTTACTAATAACCGCCCTGCTGCTAACATTGTGTTGCTGCAATAAGGGCTGACCGTTATCTATTGAACTATTTTCTATCATGTGAACTTTTGTTTTTTAATTTAGCTTTAGTGTTACCAATTCCCTTACTGACAGCAACACTTGGAACGTTAGCCGCAATTTTAGAACACCTCCGACCAATCCTTCTCATATCCATATCGTGCCGTCATTTTGACTATTAAATCCTTTGAATAGTGGTGCAGTTCTGATTTGCTCACCATTGTTTCAGTTCCATAAAATTTACCACTTGCTAATTCTATCTTCCAATGCTCGTATGCTGCTCCTTCTCCAATGAAGTAGCCAATATCATAGCCAAAATGACTATCCCATATTACCTTATCTCCAACAGAAAAACTGCGGCTAAGAGCACCTTGCAAAAATGCGGGGCTTTGTGGTTCATTGATGTTTTGTTCTTCGCTCATATTTTTGTTGTTAAGTTGAAAATTTGTTCTCCGTATTCCCGCACTTCTGCAAGCTGCAATCGTTAGCAAACATTGCCCTCCTGACATTGCTCCTTATACCAATCTGCTCCTTTACAAAAACAATCTCTTACTGTGCTTTCACTTACATTATACTGCTCTGCTAACATTTTGTATGCCTTAATCCGCTTGGTATTTAATTCACCTGCGTAATGGTCGGGCAACGATTTGCTCATAATCTTTTCTTCCCCCGCTTCTAAAACAAATTGTGCAATGTGTCTGCCAGTCCCTTTTCCTTCGGATCCGTCCTCTGTTGCAACCCATTTTACATCTCCTAAATTGCTGATTTTTGCTCCGGCAGCCACTAACATCAATACCCACTTATCAAGTGGGTAAACCATTACAACTCTCTTGCCCTTTTTATTTTCTTCAATGGCTTTCCTTACCCATGCCGTCATGCCTTTCTTTTTTGGCTTTTTATCTGTCGGGCTTTGGTGCATTATGGATCCGAAAGGCGGGTTCACATAATTTGATTTTCCCCATTCACAAGTTAATCCATCAAAGCCCTCTGGTTTTGGAAAAGGGCAAGGATCAAAATCGAAATCAAATTCGAGTTGTAATTGATCCATCAATTTAGGCGGGGTAAGCCAATAGTGTTTTCCATCGGATCCGTTTCCTTTATGGAATTTGTTTTCGTCTGGTTTTAGGTTTTCTGCCATCGCTCAAAAAATTATTTAAAAAAGGTTTAGTATTTCATAGTTAGTTTTGTCTATTGATCCGCACTGCCACAAGCCCGAAAAAGTTATGGGAAATTTTAAAAACCTTTTCCCACCGCACCCTAATCACGAACATAGTCCATTACTTTGCCAGTTGATTTATTACCTTCAAGTAATTCCGCATTTGTGCAATCAATTATTACTCTATGATGTGGATGATATAAATCATTTCGCTGATTAAGGTGTTTCATCATAACCCTTGCAATCTCTTCAAACTCGGCTTGTGATTCCATTGATTCTATAGCGCCAATAGCCCACTCTAATCCACTTCTAAATCCTTCCGAGTTTGCAACGGTTTCTTTGTCTTTTAAACTGCCGATGAAACTTTTTCTTTTGTAGTTTAACGCTTCAATGATTTTGTCTGTAATTGCTTTCATTTTTTTTAAAGATTACTCACCTCATAACTCAACCCATCCGGCCTCACCCTGATTCGTTGTTTAAGCCCGCACACCCCATCTCCGGTTGGTGTCCAGCCATCCTTCACTACGGACAGGAATATCTTCATGTGATCCCAGGCGGCTGTCTTAACAAAGCCCCCAGCCTTGTTCTTCTTCCAATAGCCGAATAGACCTTTATTGTTTTCAGCCGAACAATCGTATAGGGTGTACCAGACAACGGTATGATCCCCTTCCGATCGGGCCTTTACCATCTCGTGCGACCACTTCAGGAACCTGATATAAAAGGCCATGTAAGCGGGTGAATTGAACTCACGCATCAGGTCACCAGTTTTATCTTTCAAGTTACTGCGGTAATTCACTTCCGGGAACAGGATAGATGTGTATGGATCACCTTCGGATACCGGGAAGTAATTGGAATTATAATCGAATGTACCTGCCGAATTGACCTCGTAGAAGGACGTAGAATAATCAGGTTCAGATGTCGTCCAATCATACCATTCCTGCCCATCGTTAAAATCCGGGTCAATCAACAGACTGGCAGTAGCGTGGTCGCCGTAGTATTTCTTTCTGTATTGACCAAGAACTTGGGTTTTGAGGTAACTAAAATCAGCGTAATCATCAAAGCTATCCCACCAGTACCGCTTTGAATTTGGCTCCTGCCCCAAGTCAAATTCTATTGCAGCATACATATCGGGATATCGGCTCAGTGCAATTAAGAGCGCCCTCAATTCAAACATATAAGCATCTCCATCCACCGGCATCCAGCGGTTGGAATATTCCCCTGCATCCTTAAACCGGGGATCAATCCGGTTCTTCTGCGCCTGGGTCATCATAAACCATGGAGCGTAGGCAATATTGAGTATTATCTTTACCGGATGGCCATAGGGCCTGTTCCCGTTGGTCGGGTCAGGCTGGTTCACGCTGTTATTCATCCATACGTTGCGCCATAACCTTTCGGCAAAGTCGGCGGCACTGGTATAGTGCTTATCCATCACGTTGTGGAACGTGAAGACTTTGATTCCGGCCTTTACAGCGGCTTCGATTGCTCCTTTACCGGAGACGATGCAGGAGGATTCACAGTTGAATCCGAAGAGTGTGGTGTTCATGAGTTAATTTATGAACTCAATTGTTAGTCCTTCCTTTACCCGGTCTACCATCTCAAAGGCTCCGATCAATCCATTTTTTTGCAGGAACGCCTGCACTCTTGACAGGTGATCATTGTCGAAAAGGGATGCGTTTGGAATGGGCATGAAGTTAAGCCCATCCGGGTTGTAGGAATTGGAAAGTTTAATCCCCAGCTCAATAATGTCACTGGTGCTCATGACTCCTTCATCGAGCATCATGCCATTGTACTTGATTCCTTCATCGGTATACTCCATACCATCAATCGGAAAAGCTCCGCTCATTATATATGACCGCCTGGCATCCCGGATCCTAACAATGTCCCTGGTCAGGTCCTCATAGGCAATTTCATTGGCTTCGAGAGTTTGTTTTATCTCAGCTATCTCAGCGCCCTTTCTCACGTTCTCATTGTGTGTATTGGCCTTGTCAATTGCCTCCTGCAGTCGCTCGGCAACAGCAGCTGTTACATTCTCGTTATGCCGCTTAATCTCAGCCATGGATAACCGGAATGCTTCTTCTGCACGAATGACAACCTCCTTGTTGTGCTCCTCTATGGAGTCAAGTTTTTCTTTGGTGGCCTTACCCATTGCGTGAACTTCATCACGCTCTCTGGTGTCAAATGTGTTTTCCGATGCAATCCGGAACAATCTTTTGTTCTCTTCTTGCAATGCACTGATCTCGCCTTGCAGTTCTAAAATACGATTTTCGTTTGATTCTTTAGATGCCGTACATTGCTTTCTTGTTTGATCCATCTGTTCATAAACACGGGCTTGCTCCCGAAGCTCATTGAGCGTTTCCATGACATCGTTAATATCAAGCAGCTCTTTGAGCGCTTCCTCTTTCTGAGCAAATGCCTCGGCCTCTCTTTTGCTTTCATTAGCT
>CAZYSI010000046.1:0-4661 GCA_964650345.1 uncultured Candidatus Saccharibacteria bacterium
TGGTAAAGGGTGAGCCCATTAAAAAACCGAACGTACCGGAAAGTTTCCGCGTGTTGATTAAAGAATTACAGTCTCTGGGTCTTGATGTTGATCTGCTCGGCGTAAATGGATCCATGAGTTTACAAGAAGCTTTGCCAGGCGATGCCGACGAAGCTGATGGTAGTAACCAGGTTGCAGTGGTCGCGGCGCCTGTTGAGCCTTCTCTCTTCGATGAACCTGTGAAGAAGAAGAAAGAGAAGAAAAAGAAAGAATAGAAATGGATTAGGAAATGATTGTTACGTCAACATGAGTCCAATGTTTCCTTAAACAATCATTTCCTTAATCCCATATCAATTATTTTCAAAAATTATGATAACTCAAACTGAAGAATTCAAAGGCGTTAAGATCAAGCTAGCCAGTCCCGAAACCATTATGGAATGGTCTTACGGAGAGGTTACAAAACCGGAAACCATTAACTACCGTACCCAGCGTCCAGAAAAAGACGGTCTCTTTGATGAGAAAATTTTCGGTCCAATTAAGGACTGGGAATGTTACTGTGGTAAGTATAAACGTATTCGTTACAAGAATATTGTTTGTGACAAGTGTGGTGTGGAAGTAACAAAGTCTAGTGTTCGTCGTGAACGCATGGGCCATATTACTTTGGCTGTACCTGTGGCACATATTTGGTTTTTACGCAGCGTACCTTCACGCTTAGGCTTAATTTTAGATTTAGGTGTTCAAGAACTTGAACGTTGTGTTTACTTTGCCGCTTACATTATTACTTCTGTTGATGAAGAGGCCCGTACTTCTACACTGGAACAAATCGAAGCTGAATTTAAAGCTAAGAAGAAAGAAATTGAAAATCGTTACGAAACTTTGATTGGCAAGACCCGCGCTGAAATGGGTCAAAATGCAAAAGCTGATGCCGATGTCGCTGCTGCAAAAATAGACGCAGAAATTACCCGTATTAAAGATTTATGGCAACAAGAAGTCAGTAGCCTAGAAGCGATTCGCGACCAAGCGCGCAGCGAGTTAAAGAGCATCAAGAAGTATCAGATTATTTCTGAATTAGCTTATCGTGACTTGTCTTTGAAATACGGCCCAGTATTTACTGCAGGGATTGGCGCAGAAGCAATTAAGGGTTTGCTTGAAGAATTGAACTTGGAAGAATTAGCCGGCGACATTGAAGCCCAATTGGCAAATACTGAAGGCCAAGCTGCTAAGAAAATGATGCGCCGCCTAAAATTAGTTCGTTCACTAATTAAGTCTGGTCTTCGTCCAGAATGGATGCTGATTACTCACTTACCAGTTATTCCGCCTGATCTTCGCCCAATGGTGCAATTGGACGGTGGTCGTTTTGCAGCGTCTGACTTAAACGACCTTTACCGCCGGGTTATTAACCGTAATAACCGTTTGAAGAAGCTTTTGGAAATTAAATCTCCAGAAGTTATTACTCGTAATGAAAAGCGCATGCTACAAGAAGCTGTTGATGCGCTTATCGACAACTCAGTCCGTCACGGCAAAGAGGTAACTGCTTCAACAGGCCAAAAACGCAAATTGCGTTCATTGGCAGACATGCTTAAAGGTAAGCAAGGACGGTTCCGTCAAAACTTGCTTGGTAAGCGCGTAGACTACTCTGGTCGTTCTGTAATTGTTGTTGGTCCAAATTTGAAGCTGCACCAGTGTGGTTTGCCAAAAGCCATGGCTTTAGAATTGTTTAAACCATTTGTTATTTCTAAGTTGATTGGCCGTGAATATGCGCACAACGTTCGCTCTGCCAATCGTTTAATTGAACAAGGCCGTACTGAAGTTTGGGATATTCTAGAAGAAGTTACTGCGGATCATTACGTACTGCTTAACCGCGCGCCAACCTTGCACAGACTTGGTTTTCAAGCATTTCAACCAGTACTAATTGAAGGTAAAGCTATTCAGCTGCACCCTATGGTTTGTGCGGCATTCAATGCTGACTTTGACGGAGACCAAATGGCTGTTCATGTTCCATTGACTGAAGCTGCGCAGCGTGAAGCTCGCGAAATCATGGTATCATCTCATAATTTGTTGAAGCCGGCATCTGGCCAACCAGTGATGACTCCAGATAAAGACGTGGTAGTAGGTTGTTACTACATCACTAAGATGCGCGATGGTTTGAAGGG
Organism: uncultured Candidatus Saccharibacteria bacterium; assembly: GCA_964650345.1. Lineage (GTDB taxonomy): Bacteria > Patescibacteriota > Doudnabacteria > UBA920 > UBA920 > UBA920. The sequence goes on from CAZYSI010000046.1 coordinate 2,133, forward strand.
TGAAGGAAAGGTATTTTCCGATCGCCAAGAAGCTATTATGGCCTATAACAACAAGCATGTTCACATTCAAGCGAAAATTAAAGTTCGCATGGGTGCTGGTAACAGTGCTGAAAATACTGAACTTGTAGAAACTACTGTTGGCCGTTTGATCTTCAACAAAGTTGTTCCAGATGAAATGGGTTATCGTAATGATCAGTTCGACAAGAAAAAATTGCAAACTTTGGTTCGCGAAGCATATCGCTTGTTTGGACCGCAGCGCACTGCTGAACTTATTGACGACATCAAGCGTACTGGTTTTTACTACATGAAGCAGTCGGGTATTTCTTGGGGCATGGATGACTTAACTGTTCCAGAAGAAAAACAAGTGCTCTTAACCGATGCCGATAATCAGGTGAAAGCTATTTACGATCAGTTCCAAGAAGGATTGTTAACTGAGGAAGAGCGCAAGAACCGTATTGTAGAAATTTGGTCTATTGCTGGTGAGATATTAGCTAAGGATGTATCTAGTCGTGTAATCGACCACTCCTCTGTAAATTACATTTTTAATAGTGGTGGTCGTGGTTCCATGTCTCAGATTAACGCTATGTCTGGTATGAAGGGTTTGGTGGTAAACCCAGCCGGTGATGTTATTGAACTTCCTGTTCGCGCTTCCTTCAAAGAAGGTTTGGGTGTACTTGAGTACTTTATTTCTACTCATGGTTCTCGAAAAGGTATGTCCGACACCGCGCTTCGTACTGCAGACGCAGGTTACTTAACTCGTCGTTTAGTTGACGTTGCTCAAGACGTAGTTATTAACGCTGAAGATTGCGGCACTAAAGATTACGACTTAATTTCAGCTGCTGAAAGCGAAACCATGAACCAAGCATTCGAAAACCGTTTGTTTGGCCGTGTTGCTGCAGCAGAAGTAAAAACTCCCGAAGGCACTGTTTTGGTTAAGAAAAATCAAGGTATCGATGAACAGACTGCCAAGCAAATTGTTGAATCAGGGATTACTGAAGTAAAGAGTCGTAGCGTTTTGAAGTGTAAATTAGTACGTGGTATTTGTCAGTTGTGTTACGGCTATGACTTAGGGTTTAACGCTATGGTAGAAAAAGGCGCTGCTGTAGGAATTGTGGCTGCACAAGCAATTGGGGAACCTGGTACTCAGCTAACTATGCGTACTTTCCACAGTGGTGGTTCGGCTTCTGAAAAGGACATTACCCAAGGTTTACCTCGAGTAGAAGAATTATTTGAAGCGCGCGAACCAAAAGGTATGGCCACTGTTGCTGAGATTGCTGGTAAAGTTTCTGTTAGCATTGCTCCGACCAAAGAACAAATTATTCGAATTGAAGGTGAGAATGTTGAAACCGAAACCTTAGCATTACCAGATGGCGGTCAGGCATTAATTAAGCATGGGGCTAACGTGTCTGTTGGCGACGCTCTATATAATGATGCTAGTGGAGTATTGGTAAAAGCACAGACCGCTGGTATTGCTAAAGTGGAAGGAAATACTCTCAAATTAGTTCACGAGGGCGATGATTTAAAAGAGTATATTATTCCTCGCGGGTTTTCTTTGACTGTTAAAGATGGTGACTTAGTTTTTCCAGGTCAGCAACTTACTGAAGGAAACTTAAATCCACAACAGGTTTTGGACTTACAGGGTCCGGAAGTAGCTCAGAAATATTTGGTGAAGGAAGTTCAAGATATTTACGTGTCACAAGGTCAGCAAATTCACGACAAGCATGTAGAAATTATTGCTCGTCAAATGTTTTCTAAAATGCGCATTACTGAAGCAGGTGATTCTGAGTTTGCGATGGGGGATATGGTAGATAAGGCAAAATTCCAAGAGATTAATGAACAATTAGAATCTGAGGGTCGTGCTCCAGCTCAAGCCGAACAGTTACTCATGGGTATTACAAAGATTTCTTTGTCTACTGAAAGCTTCTTGGCTGCAGCGAGTTTCCAAGAAACCACGCGCGTACTCATTGAGGCAGCGGTTACTGGAAAAACAGACTACTTGCGCGGTTTGAAAGAAAACGTGATCATTGGTAAATTGATTCCAGCTGGAACTGGATTTACCGAGGAAATTGCCGAAGAAAATTTGAAAGCTCAGACTCTGCCAATTGTTTAGGTATTGATACTAGAATTAAAGCACCTTTCCTGCGAGAGGTGTTTTAATTATGCTATAATTTGGTTGCTTATGCGCACTAAAAACTGGACACATCATCACACTCGTCGTGGCTATCATTTGCTCACTTTTTCAACAAGCGCACTTACGGTTGTTTTTTTAGCATGGGCTCTTGGTACATCTTTGGCTATTTCAATTTTTCACCCAGGCCTGAACAAAGATGAATTTAAGGGCCGAGTGGAAAATGCAGTTACAGAAGAGCCGTCGCAGGCCACCCCTAAGAGCGAGATAGTCGGGGAACCAAAAATTACCGTTGTTCCTGGCGAATCTATTCAACAGCGATACGTGTTGCGTGATGAAGAAGTTCAACCGATTTTTATTTTCCCCACCCAATACCCTAAGTTCATTGGCCAAACCAATGT
>CAZYSI010000047.1:0-4298 GCA_964650345.1 uncultured Candidatus Saccharibacteria bacterium
ACAAAAACGTTGTGGTTATAGGTCATGGTGGAAGCATTACCAGTTTGTATGGCATGTATTACGCCTTACACCAATCCTCAACTAAACATTTGTATGTGGTAAGTACAATCGACCCAGATTATATTTCGGAATTAAAGAATTCTCTTAGTCCAACCGACACACTTGTTATTGCAATTAGTAAATCTGGAGAAACAGTTACGCAAATTGAAGCGCTAATGCAATTTGTTGAGTTCCCGCTCCTAGCGATTACTGGTTCAATGGGGCCCCTGTTCGATATCGCTAAACAACTTATGGCTCGAGTAATTTTACACCCACCAATTGGCGGCCGGTTTACTGGCCTGACTGAAGTGGCATTAATTCCAGCAGCTATTTGCGGTCTCGACATTGAAGCAATGTTTAAAGGCGCGCAAACGTGGTACAAGCAGTTCTCCCAAAACAATTTGGCGTACAACTCAGCTAGTATTATGCGCCAGCTAGAAGATAAAGGAATTGTTGATGTTTTTCTACCAATCTACGATTCACATTTGTTTCCAATGAGTAATTTAATTATTCAGTTGTGCCATGAAAGTTTTGGTAAGGATGGCGAAGGTCAAACATATTTTGCTCACCATGCTCCTGAGTCGCAGCATCACACCAACCAAAGATTTTTTGGTGGACGCAAGAATATTGCGGGTTGGTTCATGGCAACCGAGCAACCAATTACCGATGCCAACACTACCATACCAACTGCATTAAAAAATATACCGTTGAAAGACAGTCATATGTTGGCGCTAGATAATATCCCACTGTCTGCAGCATTGCATGCAGAAATGGAAGGAACACTGGAAGATGCTCGTTTACAAAATATCCCCGCAGTAGTACAGAGCATTCCACAGAGAACAGCAGAAGAGGTGGGTGGTTTAGTAGCATTTTGGCAACTTTACGCAGTTTACGGAGCGCTACTTCGCAATGTAGATCCATTTAATCAGCCTCAGGTAGAAAATAGTAAGAAGATTAGTTTTGCCAAACGTCTCCAACAAAAGGGTGTATTGTAGGGTAGTTGCGCCATCTTTAGAAAAACTTTAAAATAAATGTAGATGAATACAAAAATACCCTTGAATAAGGGTATTTTTGAAACCAAACCATGGCAAAAACGATTTACCTCAATTTAGAAGATGATGTAACCAAAGTGGTTAACAAACTCAAGCGCGAAAAGACCGCAGATGTGGTTTTAGTTTTTCCTAAAAAGAGTTTCATTTTCTCAGATAGTATTAACCTGCGTTTGTTAAAAAAACAACTAGACTTGCTAGGCAAAAAAGTTTCCATTTTAACTATGGATGACCGTGGTAAAATGTACGCCGAAGAAGCTGGGTTTGAAATTAAACGTATGCCTCGTTCGGTACGCGCGAGTTCTTTTTCCGACATTCGTCAGCGCACTGCTCCAGCTCCAAAAACTATTGTTGCTGCAGAGCCCGCTGCAGTCCCACCAAAGCGTAAGCTTGAAACAAAGAAAGCTACTACACGTGCTAGAGCTGCTGCTTCAGTCGCTGCATCTTCTGGTGCGACCTCACGCAGCGCTGCACGGTCAGCAGTGGCTTGGCCTCGAGCTCAGCGCGTTGCATCAATTTCGACTATTTCTGAATTAGCCCCAGTCATTTCCAAGGATAATGTATTTTTGCCACCTAACGCTAAATCTTTGCGGCCACCACGCAAGCGCTCGTATCGATCATATGTAATTGGTTTTATCGCGCTAATTCTCATTGTAATCTTGCTTTTGGTGTTAGTGGTGTTGCCAAGCGCCTCTATTACAGTATTCGCAAAGTCGCAAAGTGTGGCGAGAGATTTAGATATTTTAGTCGACACTAAAGCCCAGTCTGCGCAAAGCTCTAATTTAACTGTACCAGCGGTGGCTGTGAATGAAGCGAAAAGTTCAGCAGATAGTTTTAACGTGAATGGTAAAAAAGAACTGGGTAGCAAAGCCGAGGGCCGCGTTGCGATATATAACCTGACTGGTCAGGCCATGGCCTTAAGAGCTAACACAACAACCTTAACTATTGGTACCAAAACATATATCTTTAAAGCCGATCAAGGAAATGTGCGCGCAGTGAGTGGTGCTAACGACAGCAATGCGACTTTGGCAGATATTGTGGCAGTAGAAGGCGGGGAAGGGTCAAACGTTCCTGCTGGTACGCGCGTGGAAATAACTAATCAAGCATTTGGTAGTCAGCCAAACCGATTGTACGCTAAAACTGTTACCCAAGTAGTGGGTGGTAATTCACGGTTTGTTTCAGTAATAACAAAAGAAGATCTAGAAACCGCTCAGCGAGAATTAACTAAGCGCGCTGTGGAGAGTATTAATTCTAGTTTAGCTGGCAATAATGTGAAATTAGTGGAGGGCGCTTACAGTGTTAATGTTGAGTCATTTACAGCAGATAAGTCCGAAGGTACAGAAGCACAAAGTTTTTCAGCTGAATTGAAAGCTAGTTTTACAGGTCTGGCTTTTGATGAACTAGCTTTAAAGAATATGGTACGCCAGCGTTTACTGGTTACCTTGGGAACTGGGAAGTCACTGCAAGATGTGAATCAAGACAGTGTTATTTATAGAATAAAAAATTTAGATACCCAAAACGGGATTATGCAATTGTCTGTGCATTATGAATCGAAGGCTAAACCATCGATTGATGCTACAGATTTAAAGAATAAGATTGCCGGTAAGTCCAAGCAGGAAGCCTCAGATTTGATTTTAGCTAATAATGATGTTGATCGGGTGGAAATTACAGTTCAACCAGCGTGGCAGTCGGGCTTGCCTAGATTTGGCAGCAAAATAAATTTGGAAGTTAAGGAATAGTTGACAAAATTTAGATATGTGTTAAAATTAGCGAGTTAAGTCAAAATAGTTAATTTTCTAAAGAAACTCAAGAATTTGGGTAGTTCCGATCCATCCAAACAGACAATAGAACTAGAAGGCAAAGTCGTTGAGAGTTTGCCTAATGCTGTTTTTCGCGTCGAATTGGAATCAGGACAAATCATTCTTGGTCACTTAGCCGGTAAAATGCGCATTCATCGAATTCGCGTACTGCCTGGTGACAAAGTCCTGATGGAAGTTACCCCGTACGACTTATCTAAAGGGCGCATAACGCGCAGATTACGTTAATATTATTTAGCGGCCTTAAGTAGCTGCGGAAGTAGTCACTGAATTACAATCAAACTATTTCCTGAATTGTAGCCTCAATTAAGGCTTGCAAGGATAACTCATGAAAGTTCGAGCAAGTGTAAAACCAATGTGTAAGAAGTGTAAGATCGTAAAGCGATTTGGTCGTGTTTACGTTATTTGCGACGTCCCTAAGCATAAGCAGCGCCAAGGCTAATAGCCTGTCGCGGCTTTTTATTTCATCTATTAGATTAATTAAGTAACTAAAACAGTATGGCTCGTATTGCCGGAGTAAATATTCCGAACGAAAAAAGAATAGAAGCATCTCTCCAGTATGTCTACGGAGTAGGCGCTACCATTGCCAAGCGTGCTTTAGCTGAAACTGGCGTTAACCCAGATATTCGCACCAAAGACCTAAGTGAGGCAGATTTAAATAAGCTTCGTGAATTCTTAGACAAGCACGTAAAGACCGAAGGTAATCTACGCCAAGAAGTACTATTAAACATCAAGCGTTTGAAAGAAATTGGTTCTTACCGTGGTAATCGCCACAGCCGTTCATTACCGGTTCGCGGTCAGCGTACTAAGACCAACTCTCGTACTCGCCATGGCAATGTTCGCCGTACTGCTGGTAGCGGACGTAAGAAGGCAGACAGCAAGACCTAATCCCTAGTTTATCAATCACATGTTTAACGAAGAAGAAATTACAAATACGACTGCTTCTGATGCAGCTGCTCCAGAAACTGATGCTATGGCAGCAGTGTCTGCTGAATTAGCGGCAAGCTCTGCAGAAGCGACTGCGCCGAAAATTAAAGGCAGTAAAAAGAAGAAGTCAAAGACTAAAATCCCTAAAGGGAAGATTTTTATCAATTCTACTTACAACAATACTATTATTGCTGCCACTGACCCATTGGGGAATGTGTTTGCTTGGGGTAGTGCTGGTAAAGCAGGTTTCAAGGGCTCTAAGAAGTCCACTCCATACGCTGGTGGCAAGACCATGGAAGATGTTCTAGCCCGCATTAAAGACCGCGGCTTACAAGAAGTAGAAATCTTCATTAAAGGAATTGGTAGTGGCCGTGAATCAGCGATTCGCGCTTTACAAGCCTCTGGCCTAACTGTTTTGACTATTAAGGACCGCACTCCTACCCCTCACGGTGGTGTTCGTCAGAAA
>CAZYSI010000048.1:0-4132 GCA_964650345.1 uncultured Candidatus Saccharibacteria bacterium
GGCTGCACCATAACCTTCAAGCGCCCATACTTCCATTTCTCCAAAACGCTGGCCACCCATTTGAGCTTTACCACCAAGCGGCTGTTGAGTAATTAAGCTGTAAGGGCCAGTGGAACGGGCGTGCATTTTATCATCTACTAAATGGTGAAGCTTGAGGAAGTATTTCACACCAACAGTAACATCTTCATCAAATCGTTCGCCGGTCTTACCATCGTACAAAGTAGTCTTCCCGTTTTCATTAATGCCTGCTTTTTTCAGCTCTTCTTTAATCTGTACTTCGGTAATACCATCGAGCACCGGAGTAGCAACATGATAACCAAGTTTGCGAGCTGCAAAACCTAAATGAGTTTCAAGTACTTGGCCCAAGTTCATACGAGACACAATACCTAATGGATTCAAAATTACATCCACTGGAGTACCGTCAGCCATAAATGGCATGTCTTCTACTGGAATAATGCGCGAAATAACACCCTTGTTACCGTGACGACCAGCCATTTTGTCACCGACTTGAATTTTGCGAAGCACAGCAATAGAAATTTGAATACTGCGAATTACCCCAGACTGCAGCTTGTCGCCGTTGTCACGGGAGAATTCACGAATGTTTACTACCTTACCGTATTCGCCATGAGGAAGTGTAAGCGAGGTATCTTTTACATCGCGAGACTTCTCACCGAAAATTACCCGAAGCAATTTTTCTTCAGCAGTTAAATCTGTTTCACCTTTAGGAGTAATCTTTCCTACTAGAATGTCACCAGCTTTTACTTGTGCACCAATACGCACGACACCATTTTCATCTAAATTCTTAAGTTTCTCTTCACCCACATTTGGAATGTCGCGAGTAACTACTTCTGGACCAAGCTTGGTATCGCGAATATCTAGTTTGAAATCTTCAATGTGAACCGAAGTGTAATAATCGTCTTGAACTAAACGACTGGAAAGCAAAATCGCGTCTTCGTAGTTACCACCTTCCCAAGACATAAATGCTACTAATACATTTTGACCAAGTGCCAATTCACCACGTTCAGTAGAAGTACCGTCGGCCAACACATCACCAGCTTTTACTTTCTGACCCTTTTGTACGCGATTGATTTGATTCATAGAAGTACCGCTGTTGGTACGAATGAACTTTAATAATGGGTATTCTTTTACTTTGCCAGTTTCGTCACCCTTAATTAAAATCTTATCTCCTACCACAGAAGTTACTTCACCATCTTCAGTTGCTACAATAACTTGCCCAGAATCACGAGCTGCCTTTGCTTCCATACCAGTACCCACGATTGGAGCGCGCGGAACAATACAGGACACAGCCTGACGTTGCATGTTCGATCCCATCAGCGCGCGGTTCGCGTCATCGTGTTCAAGGAACGGAATCAAAGAAGTAGTCACCGAAATAATTTGCTTAGGCGATACATCAATACAGTCAATCTGATTAGTCTCAGCCATAGTCGGTACACCATTCACGCGAACACTAGCGCGCTCATCCACAAAGTAACCATCTTCGTCTATATTCAAATTAGCCGGACCAATAGTTAGCTTTTCTTCTTCATACGCATCGAGGTGATCAACCTTTTTAGTAACCCGATTCTTAATGCGAATTTGGTCTAAGTCAGAAAGTTTCGCTAGGTTCTTCGCATCTGTTTCACTAATAGTAGCACCAGCGCTTATAACAACACTCTCACCATCTTTTACATCAAACAAGGCTATTTCTCCAACTGCATCTTTGCCGTCATTCTTCGCAAACTTCTTTACAATGCGGTAAGGGGTTTCTATGAAACCAAAGTCATTAATTTTTGCGTAAGTGGCTAAGTGAGCAACTAAACCAATGTTTGGACCTTCAGGAGTAGAGATTGGGCAGAGGCGACCGTAGTGAGAACGGTGAACGTCACGAACTTCAAAACCAGCGCGTTCACGAGACAACCCACCAGGACCCATCGCAGACAAGCGACGTTTGTGCTCTAGTTCCGCAAGCGGATTAGTTTGGTCCATGAACTGAGATAGTTGTGAAGAAGAGAAAAATTCCTGCATTGCTGCGACAATCGGACGAACATGAATAAGTTGGGCTGGGGTTACAGTTTCTAAATCCGCCAAAGACATGCGGTCTTTCGCAATACGGCTCATACGAGCTAAACCAACTCGGTAACGAGTCTGGATTAATTCGCCAGCAGCGCGAATACGACGATTGGCCAAGTGGTCAATATCGTCAGCTGGTCCTTGGGAATTAGACAACCGAATAATTTCTTTTACTACCGCAAGAAGATCTTCCAAAGTCAACATACGACTGTCTTGCTTCGGATCAATGTATTCATCAAGACGTTGATTGAACTTGTAACGACCCACTTCAGACAAATCGTAGCGCTCAAAATTAAAGAACATGGCAGTGATCAACGAACGAGCGTTATCTACAGTTGCTAAATCGCCTGGACGAATACGCTTATAGACTTCTTTAAATCCTTCGTCGGCATTAGTGCTCGCATCCTTTTCTAAAGTAGTTTGGATGAACTTCATTTCAGGATTAGTGTCTACGTCTTTAAATGCTTCAAGGATTGCTTCATTGCTAGACAAGCCAAACACACGTAGTAATGCAGTAATTGGAATACGACGCTTGCGGTCAATCTTTACACCAATCACTCCGGCGTTGTCAGTATCTAGTTCAAGCCACGCGCCACGATTTGGAACAATTTTTGCGCCGTACAAAAATCGACCACGAACAAATTCATTGGTGAAAAACACACCTGGTGATTTAATCAACTGAGAAACGACTACACGTTCCACCCCGTTAATTACAAAAGTTCCCCGTGGGGTCAGTAATGGAAAATCTCCAAAGTACACATCTTGTGTTTTGGTTTTGCCAGTTACTTTATTTACTAATTTTGCACTCACGTACAACGGAGCTTCAAACGTAGTGTTACGTTCTCTAGAAGTCATTTCGTCGTACTTTGGTTTATCAAAGAAATAGTCACCGAAAGATAGTTCTAAATTCTTTCCAGTGAAATCTTTAATCGGATTAATTTCTGCAAGCAACTCTTTGAGACCTTGCTCAAAGAACCATTTGTAGGAATTAAGTTGAACCTCAATGAGGTTTGGCACAGCAGTAGTTTCGTGCTGCTTTTTAAAGAACTTGCGCTGAATTGGCAGTTCGCCCGGCACGGCAACACTACCAATTGGTTTCGGCTTGTTTTGCATGAAGTAGCCCTGAACGCCAAGACCCTTTTAGCTACGCTGTGCGTAGCTAAGCCTTGGAGTATAGATTAATTATGAATGGCTGGATCTCATAGGGATGTAGGACCCTAAAATAGATCAAATATAGCTTATTTAAAAGGATTTTTGTTTTCCACAAATTGCGCTAGAACAGCGCTTAAAGCATTAAAAAGTGAGATTTCAGCCAATAATCGGGTGGTTCAAGTACAAAAAAGACCTCTTTCTTGCAAACGCAAAAAAGGGCATTTAATTTCGCCTTATTTTATATTGAATTTGTGCACATATTCATTATAGCTGTCAAACCTAGTATGTCAAGTAAAACTGAAAAAAATATCAGGTTTTACTGTGGATTTCTCCTGTAAATATAAAAGCCGCTTTTATAAGCGGCTTTTGATGGTTTTGATAAGTCTTTAACGACGGTTACGAGCACAAATATTAGCAACCGTACTATCGGCCTTGTAGCCTATCCTTAATACGTCTCGTCGTTCGTTTTCGCTAGTAGTTCCAAGATAGTCATATGCCGGATTACCAATTTTTAATTGATACCATGGCACTGACCCTGACTTAGCAGATTTATATGCATAACCAATTATTCCTTCGGAATTATAACCACGTTGTGATGCAATATTGGTTGTTGAATAATAGTGAGCTGAATTACGAGGATCATAGCTTCGATAAATTGGTACTGTACCAGTTAGTTTGGCACTGACCCTGACTTAGCAGATTTATATGCATAACCAATTATTCCTTCGGAAGTATATCCATTCGGACGTTCTTGAGCACTAGTAGTGTAAAGATGGTCGCTGTTATTACGTCCCCAGAATCGGTAGACTGGGGTTAGTTTGGATAGATTTGCTGTTGCCAAACAAGCACTAGCTGTGCCTCCTCCTCCGCTTGAGGTGTTGCCATTAGTGTTAGTACTGCTAGCTGTTAC
>CAZYSI010000049.1:0-3761 GCA_964650345.1 uncultured Candidatus Saccharibacteria bacterium
TTCCAGTAATTTATCAATTCTACTCGGATTCTGATCATAATACTTTTTTTCTATTTCCATTACTATAAATTGCCTGTTTTCGTGTAAACAAGCAACTGCGGTAGTTCCACTTCCACCAAAGCAATCTAATACTAAATCGCCTTTATTTGAACTTGCCTTTATTATAGTTCGTATCATATCAATAGGTTTAACAGTTGGGTGGTCGTATAATGTCATTTCTTGCTTATTGTTGTAATACCATACATTTGTCAAAAGTTGCTTTTCATTTCTAAAATCTCTTTTGTCTTTTGGGTTTCTCGGAACTCTAATATCATCAGCATTAAAAGTGAATACTAATTTTTTATATTCTTTTTTCAATTCAAAATAATCTCTTTGAAAATACCCTGTTTTTTGCAGTATTTCTTTGTATATTTCTTCGGAAGGAAACACCCATTGCATTTCTGAAAAGTAATGTTCAATCACGCTTCTATCTTTGCAACCTTCTTTTTTGTAAAAATCTGAAAACATTAAATTAAACTCCTTATTTGTAATTCCACTTTTCTTTTTTTCGGTTCTTAAATACTCTCTAACCGTGTTTATTTCAGTTGGTATATTCAAATCCTTTTTAATGCCTTTTACAAAAAACAAACAATGCTCTGATATGTTTACATAACTTCTGGTGCTGTTTTGTGCTTTACTGCCTTTGTCCCATATTATCCAAGAAGTTAATCCAACATCTTTTTTATTCATCATTACTTTTATATCAGCAATGTATCTAAAATCTCCAAAAATATAAATGCTTCCGTTTTTTCTTGTTATTCTTACAAGTTCATCAACTACATTTTCAAACCAATTCAAGTATTCATTAACAGTTCCTAAATTATCCCATTCATCAATATTTATATTGTATGGTGGGTCTATAACAACTAAATCAACTGTATTGCTTTCAATTTTAGGTAATAGTTCCAAACAATCTCCTAATAATATTTCTTTTTTGCCCTCGCTCATTTTAATAAAAATTTTGTTTCGTGTTTCAATTTAAGTTTATCGTTTAATCAACCGTGCCAGCGTATAACACGTGCTATAAGCAAGTTTGCCAATAACATTTTCGGTAACTTGAACATTTCTGCAAGGCAAACCTGCTCATAGCACCATACGTTATGAGTAATAAAAAAAATTACTTGAACCCTATCCTACCTTTTTCAACTTCGCCAATCGTAAATTCACTTTCATCCATCCACACGGTTTTTACATCGCCATTATGGAAGTAGGTCAATTCGTAACTGGCTCTTTCAAATCTTATACTTATTCCTGTAACTGTTGCCTCCGATTGGCTCAAATTGATATGGGCCTTCGTTCCACATTTAACTACTTCCATGTATTTTTTTTTACTACTCATAACAAGGGCTTAAACGCTATTTTGTTTTTAATCTTTTTATTTTTTAGGGGCAAAAACAAAACATCGTTAAGCCCCGATACGTTAGTGGCAAGTGCTACTCCTCGTCCAGAACGACAACCTTATCACGAGATAAAACTTCGCCATCAGGTTCTTCTACAAAATTGATTTCTTTTACATAAGCACTATTTACAAGTCCGTATGCAAATTCTGTTTTTCGTTCTGCAACAAATACATCCATATTATCAGGCATTGTCGCTAATTTTTCTTTTAATTCTTTAACTGTCATTTTAGTTTAATTTACCGCACCAGCCACTAACAAAGGCTAAAAGCAATTGCCATCAAGCATAGTGCAAATTTTGAACAGTATTTTAGGCAACTGCTTTTAGCCTCGTCCGTTAGCGGCAATACTACATTTCCCAATCAAAGAGCCAGTAACCACAATCAGGGCATTGTTTCTGTTCTTCTCCATCTTCATAATTTTCTCGGCAGTAATCTTGCCATTGCAAAAAAGGTAGTTTAACAGGATTATGTTTACTGCACATTTCCCGTACTGCCGCTAACACAGTATTTACGTCAGTTTGGGCAGTAGAGCCAGTTTCAACATTTGTGCTTTTATTTTCCATTTGTATAAATTTTAAAAGTTTCGTTTTTCAAATCCCAAACCGAACGCAAATACTCGGCACGTTGTGGCGCAACGCGCTACGCTTGCCTTGTTGCGCCACAACGTACGCGCGGGTTACACCCGCCTGTGTGCTGCATCGCTGCGCGCTGCGCACAACAGGCGGGTTTGCCGCAATTGCAGACCTGGTGCGAGACACCATCTGCAACGTGCGCAAACCCGCGCGTACGTTAGTGGCAATTAAATTATTAAAAGTTTTTTGCCAGCGCACTCTTTGGTTTTTTCAAAACCATTAGGTTGTGTACGGTGCATCTTCTAATCCTTCAATTTTAATTAAGTCCTCATTGTACTTTAAACTGCTTCCTCCAAGTATTGCGTTACCACAAGTTACAAGTCCATCTTCTTCATCAATTGAAGGAACGAATACAAGTACATCAAATCCTTTTGCCTTTAAATCTTCTTCTGGCTTTTGGTATGGCTTCCAACTATCATAACCGCCAACCGTTTTAATATTGTTGGTTGCACACGCTGTATTGTTGTGTATTGGAGTTATTTTGCACATAAACTTATCCTTATCAAAAAGGTTGGCTATCTTATCCGCATCAATAATAAAGTCGGTACTAAAGGCAAAATTCAAGCAATATTTACGACTTACAGGGTCGGGCATTTTTTCAGCTATCCTTGCAAAATCTTCAAGGTGCATTTGCATACCTCTATACATTTCGGTTCTTTGGGCTTCATCGGTACTATTAATTGAAAATTGAAACCCTGCTTGCCCATTGTATAATTCGTTTTTAATATCGCACCATTCAAAAATTCTTTCTTCAAGTTTTTGAAATTTAACAGGCAATGAAGTTGTTAATACAGGGTGTAATACTTCAATTCTCAATCCTGTGTCTTGTTGTATTTGCCTTTTATTTTTAATCATCCATCGGCTAAATTCAAAAACATTCTCATTAAAAATAGGGTCGCCCATTCTTGCATAATGCAAATTCAACCTCTCGGTATATCCTACATTTGGAAATAAACTAATTGCATTGTATAATTGGGCTTTCAAATCATCAAATGAAGCATTGCCTTTAAATTTCAAGTTAGGCACATCACAAAAAGTACATTTCATTGGGCAACCGTATTGTGTGCTTACAGTAATTACCCACTTTTCGGATAGTGGCATACAATAGCAATTTGGTACGCCTTCAATTACTTTGTTGTAGCCTAAAAAATCAGCTTTAACATTCTTGCTTTTTCCATAGTCGCCAATGGATAGGGTTTCAAGTTGCCCTTTTGAATAATCACCAGTAAACAGGTATCCTGTTGGTATGGTGAATTTTTTGTCAATTGTGTTCATTTTATATTTGTTTAAATTGTTTATAAATCACTCCGCACCCCTCTCAAAAAAAACTTTTAATAATTTAACTGTAAAGGCTAAAGCCCCACTAACACGGGTTTGGCAAAATGCCGCAGGACAGTTAGTGCTAAAATTCAAGTTTCGAGTAGCGGCACTTCGCCAAGCCCGAAAACGTTGTGGCGCAACGCGCTACGCTTGCCTTGTTGCGCCACAACGTACGCGCGGGTTACACCCGCCTGTGTGCTGCATCGCTGCGCGCTGCGCACAACAGGCGGGTTTGCCGCAATTGCAGACCTGGTGCGAGACACCATCTGCAACGTGCGCAAACCCGCGCGTACGTTACCAGCAATGCCAGTGACCGCTCCGTTAAAACATTCGTAGTTGTGATTTAAAGTCATTAAAACGCTTTTCTTGTT
>CAZYSI010000050.1:0-3662 GCA_964650345.1 uncultured Candidatus Saccharibacteria bacterium
GCCCGGGAAATTCACGACGACCTTGGACAGATACTTGTAGCCATTAAAATGGAACTGGGGATGTTGGGAATGAAAGTAAACAAAACACTGAAGAATGAACAGGAAATAGCCGGACAATTTAAGCGATTGAGCGGACTGGTAGACACCACTATTAAAACCACCCGACGCATCATGACCGGCCTCAGATCCGAAGAACTGGAGCTGCTAGGCATTGTGGAAGCGCTGCGCACTTTCATTCTCAATTTCGAAGCTTTGTACAATATTAAGTGTGAATTTATTACTGAAAACACTAACTTCGTTCTCGATCCTCAGCGTTCAGTTGCCGTATATCGAATTGTGCAGGAATCATTTTCGAACATAGCAAAACATGCACAAGCCAAACATGTAGTAGTGAAAATGAAAATGCTGAACAAACAGTTAAACATCGAAATTATCGATGATGGTGTTGGGTTTGATGTCAACAAGAAAGCAAAAGTGGATTCCTATGGGCACATCGGAATGCGCGAACGAACCTTACTGCTGGATGGTAAAATCAACTTTAGAAGTGATTCTAAAAATGGGACTACAGTCTCCCTGACGCTTCCGATTGAATAAAATCGTGTCGTCAAAAGAAATTAGAGCCAATACAGTTTAAAATCAAAATTATTTCTTAATTTTGACAAAGAATTTATTATTGTGAGCAAAGAGGGCTTTTTGCAAGCCTCAAAATACAAATAAAAAATCGCAGTCCATAATGCAGTTTCTACAGCGGGACAAACAACATGGATTTACAATCGAATGTAAGTTAAACGATTAAATTAATAGAATGCACTTTCGAGAACATATTTTCAAGATAGTTTGTTCATCCAGTAAAATTAAATTATTATGATTAGAGTATTTATTGTCGACGATCACGAAATTATACGTCAGGGTTTAAAAATGATCCTTAAGGAAGCATCCGACCTGGTAGTGGTGGGCGAAGCGCAGGACGGTATTGAAGCGCTCAGAAAAATCAAAAACACCGACTGTGATGTTATGTTACTCGATATGAATATGCCCGGCCGAAGCGGCATAGATCTTTTGGCCGATATCAAAGCGTTGAAACCAAAAATGCACATCCTGGTACTCAGCATACATCCCGAAGACAAATTTGCCCTGCGCACACTTAAAGCCGGAGCCTCGGGTTACCTTTGCAAGGATACCGCTCTCGAAGAATTGGTAGTTGCCATTCGTAAAATTCATAGCAAGGGACGATACATCAGCAATACACTTGCCGAGCAGCTCGCTTTCAGTATCATCCCCGAAAACGAAACACCCGCTGCCAACCAACTGTCGAGCCGCGAAAACGAGATCCTGATTAAAATTGCATCTGGCGTGAAAGTAAAGGATATAGCCGAAGAACTTGGACTCAGCATCAGCACTGTATTTACCTATCGGTTGCGTATTTTCGAAAAACTAAACATCAAAAACAATGTGGAATTAACCCATTATGCCATCGAAAATAAATTGGTAGACTAGAATATTGTTTCGGGTTTCGGGTTCCGGGATGCAGAGACTTGTTTGAGGATTTGAATATTTGAGAATTTGAAGTTTTGAATAGAGAATCAGTTCCGGGTTAGTTACAAATCTACTTATATTGAAATTATATTCAACACATATATAATAACAAATACTATTTATAAAAGAATGCAGCCTTGCAGGCAGAGCAAATAAAAAAGAATCTCCGGAGACCCGGGGATTCTTTTTTGTTATTAAGCCTTTCCACTTCCCGCTCCCTTCTCTTCAAAAGGAGAGGATAAAGGGTAAAAACGACCGCGACGAGCGTAAGAACGTGATGATTACAGATTTTTCGTATGAATATTTGATTTCACAATTAAAAATCATTGAATTACCATATTTTATTCCTACATTTACCGACAATTTAACTATCGAGCTGCTTTAGCGTCAGTATTCATTCTGAAATCCATGCTACTTAGGGTCTGCTGAAAAACAGCAAACAGATTATTAATCAATATTATATCATTACTTTTGTGCAACTAAATGCAATGAAATATGTCATTACCCCGTAAAAAGCGTGCACAAGTGCCTCAATATGTAAGTCCGAACCAATTAACTTTGGCAGGATTTGAGCATCCGTTCGATCAAAAATTGAGTCCAACAAACCGTTGGGTTGTCTTAGCTCATCTTATCCCATGGGATGAGATTTGCAATATGTATTTTAAATTTGTTCCAAAACCACCAACCGGACGTCCGCCCTTAAATCCACGTATTGTGATTGGTTCACTTATCATAAAACACATGTGCAACCTTGATGACCGCGAAACCGTAGATCAGATTTCTGAAAATATTTACATGCAATACTTTCTGGGTTATCCCAGTTTTACGAACGAAAAACCCTTCGATGCCTCCCTTTTTGTTGACTTTCGCAAACGTCTGGGTTTGGATAATCTCAACGCCATTAATGAAAAGATAGTAGCCATCAAAACAAAAATTGAAAGCACTCACAAAGTTAGTGAGCCAATTCTATCTACAAACCAAGATGATGATATATCAGACAACGAACAAGATACCACTGCAGAACCAGAGCACAAAGGTCGTGTAATTTACGATGCTACAGCTTGTCCCCAGGACATTGCCTATCCAACTGATTTAAACTTGCTGAGCGATGCCAGAGAAAAACTCGAAGAACTCATTGACCACATCTACACCAAAGAGTTGCATCAGGTTAAACCACGTACTTATCGCCAAATCGCTCGTAAAAAGTACCTTCAAACGGCTCAAAAGAAAAACAAGAGTCGCAAAGTTATCCGTAAAGCTAACCGCTGTCAGCTAAACTTTGTAAAGCGAGATATCGCCATTGTAAATGAACTTTTGGACGTGTATCAAATAAACAATCTGAAATTTCCATTAAATCCAAGCCAGCAGAAATATCTTTTCGTAGTACAAACGCTCTACGACCAACAAAAACAAATGTTCGACAACAACACTCACAGCGTAGACCATCGTATTGTCAGCATACATCAACCTCATGTGCGACCCATTGTACGAGGTAAGGCTCAGGCTAAAGTTGAGTTTGGCTCCAAAATACATGTTTCAATCATTGACGGAATCTCTTTTTTGGATGAACTCTCCTGGGACGCCTTTAACGAAGGAAACCATATGATGGATTACATTCAAAAGTACCGTAAACGTTTTGGTTGTTATCCCCGCGAAGTACTTGCCGACCAAATCTATTGCACCCGGGCCAATCGGGCAGCCTTAAAAGAATTAGGAATAAAGCTATTAGCTAAGCCACTTGGAAGACCCTCGGCACTGTCAATTCACGTAAGTCCGGGAGAGCGAAATCCAATAGAAGGCAAGTTCGGTCAAGCCAAAACAGGATACGGTTTGAATCGTATCAAAGCAAGACTTAAAGGAACAAGCGAAAGTTGGATTGCCACCATAATTTTGGTGTTGAACTTAGTCAAATTGGCGGGAGTAGCACTCCTATGCAAAATAGTCAACTTCTGGAGTTTTTCAGCACGCTTGCTGAAAATGATATTTCAAAATCTATCGTATATTTTTAGACAAATAGCCGATTCTCGTCAAATTTTATATCTAAACGCAGTCTGAGTTTAACAGCAGACCCTAAATATGGACACATGATTCGTGTTAACGAAGATACTGGTGATGGTGGTTGGTGG
>CAZYSI010000051.1:0-3567 GCA_964650345.1 uncultured Candidatus Saccharibacteria bacterium
GTTATGAGCGCAACAGAGAGGTTTGTCATGGTTCAAATCCGGTATATCAGGAGTTTAGAATTTGGAGGGATATTTTAAATATAAAAATATTTGACCTTGAAAAAAATGAAATTGAAATTTCATTTGAGCAGCGTAACCGATGGTTCAATAAGTGTTTTGCAGGCAATAACATTACAAAAGCCGGATGCCTCAAAGATCTTGGATTAAAAAAACCTACGCTGTACTCCTGGATGAGCGGAAAACAAATTGCCGGCAACCCAATTGCTAAATGCTTTAGTGAACTAAAACTAATGGACAATACACCATTTGAAGCGTATGCGTTATGGCAGGATTTATATTCTGCTACAGATAATGACAGACTGGCAAAGCTGCTGCATAAAAAGTATCAGTTCAGCGACTATCAGATTAATGAATTATCTGACCTCGACTTAAACAAACTGGGGTATGCCGATTTCAGCATGAAAGCAATCAGGAAGTTATTACCACACATGCAAGGAGGAATGAAACTCAAAGAAGCCATTATGCATGTTTACGGCAAAGTAGATTTTGAAAATGTTGCACTACGCAATGTGGTGTTGGAGCAACACTATGATAGTTGCAAATCGCTTGTTACCGCATTGAAAAAAGAATACAACATCAATGAAGTGCAATTTGAGATTGACCATCTGCTTAAACAAGGTAACAAAGGCAGAAAAGCAATAGCACAGGATAAGCGAAAAGATGAAAAACTTCGCAAAGAGAATCCGAATATCAGCGATTACAATTTACAGAAGCTGAAACTATGGAATGAGAGCAAAGGCATAAGCCCCTACGAGCCTGATGTTGTTATACCTCTTGACGAATTGTTTACAGATAAGTATAACATTGACCACATTGTGCCAAAGAGCAAACTGTTTGAACGCGGTGCAGCTAATCAGGTGTTGTGCCCTCGTGAATTGAACGAGAAGAAAAATCGAATTACAGCTTTTGATTTTGCAGCCGACAAGGAACAGTGGCGCAAAGTTGTTGAGGGTTTTCCGGAACAGAAACAAAATTTTATGCTGATGAGCAAAGAAGAAATTCCGACTGATTGGCTAAGTCGGAAACAAAATGCTGATTACAACACTAAATGTTTTGCCTCGTTTCACAAAGGTGCAGTAAACATTCCGAACAAAATGCTGAACCTGTACATGCGTGAGTGGAAGGTGAATGACTACACTGATCAGGATGCGCGTTATTACCTCTGCAAATGTTGGGTGATGGCAAACATGAGTCAGGATACGATTGATTACTTTGATAATTTGCAGAATGAGAGCGAAGGGAAAGACAGTGTGGGCGTGTATGCCCTGAAAGCGGAATTAGATAAAATTGATTTTGCCAATGCTCCGGTGTATATGCCTCGAGTGAAGTGGACACGAAAAACATCACATGGGCACACTCCACGTTTCGGATTGCATGGCGAAACTATTTTCGGGCAGCGAAAGAGCGTTTACCGTAATGCCAAAGGCGAAGTGGTAACAGAGATGTTTTATAAAGTGCGGCAGCCGGTGGGTAAGCTCACGCCCGCTATGGTAAATAAAATTATGGATAAGGCAATACGCGAAAAGATTGCATTACGCATAAAGCAGAAAGGTAACCATGATGAGGGCATAGCATCATTGGTAGAGCAACCTGCACTACACAATGGCAAAGCAATAAAACGTGTATCAGTTTCGCAGAGCGCAGAAAAAATATTTCCACTGCACAGCACAGACGGCAAAGGAAATACAGCGAAGTTTGCAGCACATGAAAGAAAAATTGATTTTGTTTTCAGTGAAATAAATTTCTGCCTGAAAGTATGGCACGATGACAGTGGAAAACTGCGCAAAGAAACTGTAACACTGCTTGAGTACATCAATGCTTTGAACAAAGGCGAACAGATAGAACGTGAATTTTATTTGCAGCAAAATGATATAGTGCAGCTGTACGACAAATATTATTTTGTGATAGGCGCAAGTGAATCGCTCGCGCTGCGCCCTGTGCATACACTAAGTGCAACGGAAACCTACAAGGTGAAAGCAGCAGACTGGCAACACCTGCAAAAAGTAAAAGTGAACCAGTTGGGAGAAGTGGTAGAGAAACAGTTGGTTGTAGAACAATTAACTGAAGCATAATGGCTATACCGAAAATCAGAAAAGAATTTAAATGGGTGAAAGATATTCCAGGAAAGAAGGCTTTATTGTTTGGTGATTTTGATGGTAAGGAATACTGGATTCCACGCAGCATTTGCACACTCATCAAGCAGAAGAACAACATGGTAGTTGCTACATTGGCGGCTTTCAAGTTCGAAGAAATAACAGGCATTGAACCGGAAGATATGGCAACTTCTTTTCTCTCGATGGGCGGCTTGCCTTTGGATCAGCATCGCATTGATTGCAAGTTAATGTTAAGCAAATCGCTTACATACTATCCCACTCAGTTAGAGCAGTTGAGCGCAATGGTAAAATGCCGCTACAACTACATCAACTGGGATGCAGGTACAGGTAAAACACTTGCCTCAGTTACGCTTGCAGCTTCGTATTTAGCAGCAGGGATAGTTGATGAAGTGATTGTACTTTGTCCGGCATCACTGCAAGGTCAATGGGCAGAAAAAGCGAAAGAATATTACCCTGAAATGCAAGTTACAATTCTTTCTATTGAAGCAAATTCTTTTTCCACTTCATTGCCAAAAATGCTTGAAAAGTTTGAATCTGTCGAAGGCAACAAACATTTGATAGTTGATGAAAGCCATCTAGTGAAGAATCTTTCGGCAAAGCGCACTAAGAATATTGACCGGTATTATAAAGCTGCATGTGTAACGTGCTGCACAGCATCCGCCATTGGGCGCAATGCAAGTGATTTATTTTATCAATACTCACTTTCGGATCGTGCAATAATAGGTCAGGAGAATTTTAACGGTTTTGCAAAACATTTTCTTCTGTTTGGAGGACAGGAGGGAGATAAAGTAGTAGCGTATCAACATACCAAACAACTGAGTGAGCGTATTGCTCCATACACTTTTTTCCTCACGAAAAAACAAATCCGTGATGATATGCCCGTGCTGCATTATCATAAGTCATACTATGAAATGGAAACGAGGCAGCGACAAGCATACAACGCTATTCACGGTTTGATTTCGCAAATACAAGCCAAAACAAAAAGTGGTTTTATCCCTAAAGAAAAGACCTATCAAATAACCTCGTTTCTTCAAAAGATTAGCTGCGGATTTGTTCCTGATGAAGCCGAACTGCAAAGCATCTTCGGCAATCTCGGATTGCTTGGAGAAGCAGCAGAGAACGTGTCGCGAATTAAAGATATTTCTTTCCATCAAGAAAATTTAAGAGTAAAAGAAGTAATGAAAGTACTTTTACAGATACCTAAAGAACAAGCCATTATTTGGTGTAGTTATAGAGACGAATTAAACGGTATTGCTCAGCATTATTTAATGTACAATAACAGCCGCATCTTTACAGGAGGCATGACACTAAAACAAATTTCATCAACGCTTAAAGATTTTCGTGCAGGTAGGTTTCAATACCTAATTGCCATGCAGCAGATGGGAACAGGTTT
>CAZYSI010000052.1:0-3445 GCA_964650345.1 uncultured Candidatus Saccharibacteria bacterium
CGTTATCTTTACGTTTTACTTCTACCAAAAAAATTCACCTCACTTCAAATGTATGTGTCTAGCACTGCTAGTAAGCAGTACTAGATCGACCTTAATCTTTCGTAATTATACGTTATTTTAGTAGAAAAGGTCAAATTTTAAATTTTTATGTAGTTGCTAGCGAAATGTATTGCGGTAATTGTTTGCCCGTCTGTAATCTGCCCATCTTTAATCATCTTCAGGACTTTTTTAAATGGGGTTGTGGTTACTTTTACGATCCCCTCCTCTTGCTGATGATTATAACCAGTTTGCGTTAAATCTTGGGCTAAATAAACAAAGCCAATTTCGCTCATTAGGCCATTAGCTGCTTGGAATTTGCCGATTAATTTCCAAGACTTAGCTACTAAACCAGTTTCTTCTTGCAGCTCACGCTTTGCTGCAACTAGTGGCTTATCGCCATCGCTTCTACCACCAGGGATTTCTACTGAGTAGCGAGAGGTTGGGTAACGATGCTGTTCAATTAAATATACTCTTTGCGTTTGGTCGAGTGCTACTACAAATACGCTAGGCGGAGTTACTACTACAAAATAATCACCCTTTTCACCATCAGTCCTAACGACTTTATCGTGCCTAACATGAAACCACGGATTTTTATGAACAATTTTTTCAGTAAGTTTTTTGCGACGCATTTTCATGAATTAAGTCTAACAAAAAATCGCCTTGAGGGCGACTTATTGATTTTTTTCGTACGCTGCTATGACTTCTGGGTATTTACTTTTATAACTCTCCGAGAACTTACATTCCATCATACAGCTTGGAACCCAAATTGGTATAGTGCCGCTATTTGCATCACCATACAAAAACCCACCCCAGCCATTGTTATTATAAAATTTAGATATTTTATAGGTGTACCCAGCTGAAGGGGTTGCCATTTTCTCTACAACGAAAGTAGTCATAATCCGTTCAGAGGAAGATTCAGTATCTTTTTCATAATCAATCGAGGGATTGATTAACTTATTATATAATTCTGTTTTTTCTTGACTCGAGAATGTATCTGGCTGAAAAACCACAGCTGGCAAATCTAAAACAGGTGGGTTAGTTTCAGGATTAGAATTCACGTTAGAATTCATCGGCTGTTCTTGTTCGGTTACCTGATTTACCGCCTTGCCACCATTTTCTGATTGAGAATTAATATACTGACTGACAAAATAGCCGACTGCGCCAGCAGCAATTACCAAGACAACAATTAACCATGCTTTTGAAATTCGGATCGAAGCAGAGTTAGGATTATTAGCTGGGGGCGTTAAGTTGGGTGGAAAGTTTGATTGCTCCATAAGTACGATAAAATAATTACTCTTCCAACTGCTTACCAGCTAAGAAGTGCATATGTAAGTGAGGGATAATTTGTCCGCCTTGCTTACCGTTGTTAAATACTAGTTTATAGCCTGATTCAGCAACCCCGGCTTGAGATGCGTAGTCTTTAGCAGCCAAAACTAATTCAGAGATCATAGCACTGTCTTCCTTGGTTAGTTCACTTACCGTGGCAATGTGCTTCTTCGGCATAAGCAGCACATGCACTGGTGCTTTGGGCATAATATCTTGAATAATTACGATATTGTCGCTCTCGTATAGAATTTTGGCATCCGCCTCATGCCGGCCAATTTTACAAAAGATGCAGTCAGTTGTTTGTTCCATAATTTTTAACGCTCTAAGCGCTTTTTTACTTCTACAATTATCTTATCATAGGAAAACACTTCCTGCATCCCACTTTTCACATCCCGCAGAATCACCATGTCGTCCATAGCTTCCTTCTGGCCCATAATTAATGCCAATGGAGCCTTGCATTCCTCAGCCTGTTTGAGTTGGTTTTTTACTCCCACAGTGCCAAAGTGGTCGTGCACACGAATGTTTTCGGCAATCAGGTCTCTAAATAAGCGCAGGCTGCGCTTCGAAGCCAGCTCCCCTAGCGGCACTAAAAACACTTCACTATGGTTTTCGAATTTAGCCTCTACTTCGGACAATTCCATAGCCCGAGCTAGCGCTGGTAGACTACCAACAAAACCAAACGATGGTTGAACCTTACCTGCAATATTTTTCATTAAAGTGTCGTGGTGAGCAGCCTCGCCGATTACTACTGTTTGGTTCCCCTTCTTGTATTTAATAACCAAATTAGTACCAGTGGAACCTTCAGGACCAATGTAAAGTTGATTTAATTGGTACGGCAAACCAATTTCATCGAGCGCCTCTAAAATGTCAGTAAACTGCTTGCGCGCCGTGGTGTCTAGAAAATCTACTATTACTGGAGCTTCCGCAGTCAACAACTGGCAATCTAAATTAGCACAACGCAGCACATTAAGAACCCGCCCACGCATGTGAGCCGTACAGCCATCACACAACTCAAACTCTTTGCCTTTCAAATAATCTTTCAAAACATTTTGGTAAGCTGCCTGTGCTGCTGAATCACCCGAAGTATTAATCTCCACTTGGACATCTTCCTCTGCCAATCCCAAGCGCTGGGTTAATTCCCAAACCGCACTTATTACTTGCGCTTCTGTTAAATGGTTAAACGCACCGAATACTTCTAAGCCAAACTGATAGTCAAAATGGATTGCCTGAGTTGGGCCGACTTGCACTGTATTACCTAAATACAACCACTTCGACAACGGTTGAGTCTCGGCAACTTTGTTTTGTATATAATGCCGAAAAACAGAAGGCAATAGAGCCGAGCGAACACCCATAGACTTACCACCAGGCTGAGCATACAAAATTTTCTCCAATGCTTCTGGTTGATTTTTGTAATACTCTTGGTAGGTCTTTTCATCTTCTAAAATAGAAGTCTCTACAGCCTGAAAACCGTATAGTTGGGCTACCGTGCGCACTTGCTGCATGATTGTATTCCAATGCGGGCTAGTTTGGGTAACTATGTCTCGCAACCCGCTAACGCTACCTGGTTTTGAGGTGCGGCCAGTGGAAGAAGTAGAAATAGTAGAGGCTGCAGTTTTTTTAGCGGTCTTTTGCATTCACTTGTAAAGCTTAAGTTTTAATTAAAGACAGCTGCTGGGAAATCTGGAGTTCCGAAAGTATTCAACGGGAAAACTCGTAACCAGGCTGTGCCGATAATATCGTGACGAGGCAAAATCCCCCAGACACGTGAGTCACTGGAAGCGAGGCGGTTATCACCTAAAACATAAAACTCATCGCTACCTAACTCAACAACTTCATCTTTACCTAAAGTAATACCTTGGTTAGACAAATAAGGTTCAGTTAAAGATGCCCCTTCAGGATGCTCGGCATTAAAAATAGTAACATTACCGTTTTGAACTTGAACCTTTTCACCAGGCAAACCGATTATACGCTTAATAAAATACTGGGAAGTATCTTTTGGATATTTGAATACGATTACATCGCCACGCTTAGGATCTTGGAACCGATATTCCATCTTATTTACGACTAAGTACTCGCGATT
>CAZYSI010000053.1:0-3347 GCA_964650345.1 uncultured Candidatus Saccharibacteria bacterium
ATTCTTCTGGTCCCTCTGGTTGGATCTTCAGTATAAAGAAAATCAATGTTTCTCATTATTTCAAGCTCTAAAGAACTCGCAACGGATGGCGTATAATATAGTGAGCTCCTGCTGATGTTGAGCAACTCACATTGTTTGCAAAGAGAAAGCTCCGCGCTCTCTTTTTCAATCAGATTCTTCCGCTGATCCATAGGAATCATAGTACTTTTTTTTTGAGCCAATCGTTTTCTACCTTTAACTGACCTATTTGTTTGAAAAGTTCTTCCTTTTCCTTTTCGGCGTCTTGAATAGTCTTTTTGTCCTCATTCCCTTTGCTGAAAACACTTGCTGCATTTTCCAGAAACTCTCTTTTCCAAATGGAAATCAGATTGGGGTGTAATTCAAACTGTTCTGCCAGCTCGCTAAGAGATTTGTGTTCTTTAATAGCCTCCAAAACTACCCGGGCTTTGAATTCGGCTGTGAATTTGCGTCGTGATCTTTTCATAATGACAGAAATTTAATTGTTTATTAATTCCTGTCCAAAATTTTTAGACCATTACAATATGAGTCTTTATGATACTCTATGACACTTTATGAGATGTTCTGAATACAAACATTCCCACAGGTGTGCGTGGGACGAACGCAGCCCGCCCCTTGATTATCACTCTATACTTTTATGAATAAGCGACTTACGGAAATAACTCAAAAATCAATTGAGAGCCTGTCTTCTTCTTTGATATTGCCAGATAAATATTGCTGAAAGCAATGTTCCAAGAGCAACTGCAACGACAGAAGCCTCTGGGCCAAAATCACCTCCTGTAACAAGATCTGGTCCGTTAACCATTGAGTTAAGTATGCTTTCTCCTTTACCTGTGCCAGAAACAGAGAATCCAAATACATTACCCTGAGTAAAATTCCATGCCCAGTGAATACCTATTGGTAACCATAAAGATCCAGAAAATTTGAAAGCAGCACCAAGCAGCACACCAGCTTCAATGGCAATTGCAATTGAACTCCAAACGCTTGCATTCGGCTGAAATATATGGACGAATCCAAATAATAGGGCTGATACTCCAAGGGCCCACCAAATGCCAAATCTTTCATCAATCATTCTGAAGATTATTCCTCTGAATGTTACTTCTTCTCCACATGCTACCAGAAAGTATAAAAACAGATTCAGTGTAATGTATGACCAGTGTGGCGAAGCGTATTGAGCACTATAGCTTCCAAATATGGTCAGGATTCCGGCAATAACTACAAAATACATTGCTCCTATCAAGATCCCAATGGTTAAATTCTTAGCAATAGCCTTAGTCAACAAGTCAAAACGCCTACAGCACCTTGCCACAGTTTTTGGCAAGTGTCAGATATAGAACTGTTTAATGAAATCATTTTTTTGAGAAGCATAGAGATTATCAAAAAATGCTCTTAGTAAGAGCAAGGATAACAATAACTTGCCAAAAACTGTGGCAAGGTGCTGCCGCGCCCCCGCGCCCGCCACCCGCCGTCGGCCTCCCGCCCGGGCTCGCGCAGCCATACTGGTCTTAAGATTTCTCGGTGAATTATTGTCTGAACTTTGTATTATTTATTACCTTTGATATCCAACCAATTAAAACCCTCACTCATGAAATCACTAACACTCCTACTACTGCTCACCTTCTCCTCACTAATAACTTTCGCTCAGTTAAAACCAGACTCAAAGGTGTTTATGACATTTGAACAGACTCAAAACGAAGTAAATGTAGATGGAGATAATGCCATCGCTATGCTGAAAGAGTACATAATCGGAAAAACTTCCCTGGTAATTTCCGAATCAAAAGAATCAGCAGACTTCACATTTAAACTCAGAATAATTGAAAAGAAAATTGGTAACAGAAGAGGGAAGTTGGATATTATAGATAATCAAACCTCTGCAACCCTTTTTGAGTCAAAATGGGTAACCGGAACATCAAATGCATTTTATGGATATTCAGGTTCAAGACACGCTATCGGACTACTTGTTAAAGACCAACTAATCAAGGCATTTCCTAATATTTCTAAATAACACTGTGTCTAATAACCATTCTTGTCGTAAGAATGTCATATAAAATACCGTCCTAATCATTGGTTGAGTTTTAGGTTAAACATAACTTTGAATTAAATCTTAGCTTGAATGGAAAAACACGCGTTTGGAAAAAAATTACTCGAGGTCAGAAAAGCCAAAGGATTAACTCAAGAAGAGGTTGCTGAGAAGTGCGGGATTACTATCCGTACAATTCAACGCATTGAATCTGGTTTAGTTGAGCCTAGGGTCTACACTATAAAAATAATTTCCGAAACGATGAGAAAAATCTCTATTTTAACAGCAACTCTTCTCCTAATCACTTTATTATGTGTGAATTTCCTTAATGCAGAAGACCAATCAGAAAAATTTAAAAACAGAAAAAGTCTTTCAATTGAGGTGAACAATAATTCAGTCAAAAGAGTTGAGGTTGCTTTTACTCACAGTCTGAATCTTGACAGTCTGATAAAAATTAAAAGAGAATTGGAGAAAATTGGAATTGTTATCCATTATAAGAAGATTGAGTTTAATGTTCACAACTTATTAGTTAATCTTGACTGCGAAGTTATTTGTAATGATGGTTTCAGTGGCAGTTTTGGAACTGGATCATTAAGTTCACAAAATTCTAACAAACGAATCGGATTTTATCGAGACTACTCTCCTGACGCGAAAAGTCCTTTTGGAACAGGCTTTCTAGATTAACCCGGCTGCATTCCTCCTTGCCAACCGCAACTTAATTAAAACAGCTCCCCGTTCCACAACATTTTCAAGAAATGCTGAGCAGGAATAACATCAATTTCATTCATTCTGCGAGGATATTTGTCCATAGAGACAATAATCAGGCGGGAATTTGGAAACTCCTCTGAGAAAGCCTTCAAACCTCGCGTATGATGAGAATGCACCTCTTCTGTAGATTTAATTTCGATGGCAACATTGGCATTACCAATTACTGCATCAATTTCGTATCCAGAAGTTGTACGCCAATATGACAATGAATGCTGTGATTCTGAATACCCGATATAAGCAATTAATTCCTGCATAATTAAGTGCTCAAATGCATGTCCAAATTCAGCAGAACCAGGTAAAAGAGATCTTCTTCTAAGTAGAAAATTAACAATACCTACATCAAAATAGTAAAATTTTGGCGATTGAATAACTCTGCGTTTTACATTTTTGGTAAAAGCCGGAATAGTATAACCGATAAGAGTCTCCTCCAGGATAGAAAAATACTCTTTTACAGTTGGAGCACTTACACCGCATTCAGATGCAATATTATTGTAATTAACTACTTCTCCATTGCTCAAGGCCGCAATTTCCATAAAACGAG
>CAZYSI010000054.1:0-3274 GCA_964650345.1 uncultured Candidatus Saccharibacteria bacterium
ATACCGCTCTGTGTTGGCTTAATTGTTGGTGTTATTTCTAAGCACAAGAAAGACTCTGGTTTTTTAAATGCCGGCTTATTGTCGTCTGTTGCAACCGCAATTTATATTTTCGCTGCAGGAGCATTGTTAAAAGAAGGGACAATCTGCATTGCGATGGCTGCCCCCATACTATTTATCCTTGGTATTATTGGCGCGTGCTTTGGGGTATTTTTCTCAAATGAAAAAGATTATAAAGGTGAAAAAATTCTTTCAATCGCGTTGTTTTTTCCAATATTGCTTGCTCCAATTGAGAAAGGAGCCGATGTGGAAAATAAGCATATTTCAACGGTAAGAAGCATACTCATTGACGCTAAACCTGAAGTTATATGGCACCATATTAACTACCCAATAAATATTCATCCGTCAGAACTCAGTTCCGGGTTTGCATATAAAATTGGAGTTCCTTACCCAATGGAAGGTGTAACTATTGAAGAGCGGCTTGGAGGCAAAAGAACGCTTAAATGGGAACGTGGAGTTAAATTCGACGAAATAATTACTGCTTGGGAGCCAAACCATCGCATTGCATGGCGGTATAGTTTTAGCGCCAATTCATTCCCCGCTGGATCATTTGATGATCATGTTGTAATTGGAGGCCGCTATTTCAATCTTGAATCAACCGAGTATTCACTGCCTGAAGAAAACGGTAAAACACGGCTTTCAATAAATGTTGGCACCAGTGTTACAACTACATTTAACTGGTATGCGGGCGCATGGGCAGAGTTCTTGGTTGCTGATACAGCAGAGACAATTCTTAAGTTTTATAAAGCGCGCTCTGAGGCTACTGCCAATGATAAAAATGCCACCTAACAAGTCGATCAATGTCGCGGATTCGCCACTGGACAGCTCGGCGCCAGGTGTTAATAGAGATCCACGAAAATGACATTTAAAGTAACAATCACCCCAAAATCAATTATGGCGGTAGCAATCATAGGGGCCATGTATTTTTATTTTGTATACATTTCAAATTCACTATTTGGGTACAAGTTTATAGATAGCAAAGCATCTTTGGACAAACGTCACGAAATAACTCAATTCGTAGCCTTATCAGAAAGTATATATGCGCCTTATGGAAAAATCTTGGTTCTTAGCGGAGAAAAAGTAAGTTCACCAGAGATGGGGCATGTGATTTTTGGGGGTTGGTGTGGTTATGGAGTAAGTTATGAGTGGAAAAGTGCTGATTCTGTGGAGATAATTTGTGATATGTCTCATGAAGAATCAATTTATACCGCATCTGAAATTGCAAGCGGAATTAAAATTATCGTCAAAAAAACACTGCACCCTAATGATGCTTTAAAAGACGCACCAGATTCAAAATTTTTAATTGGGCGGTGGAGATGCGATGTAGAAAAAACACTTGCCGAGCTAAAATCAAGAGAAAATTTTCTGTCATCAAGAGTACAAGCGTTTGAAAGCGTCAACTGCGGATATTTCACTGAAATTGAATTTACGGATACTACGAGACAAATCTTTAACAATATTAAATCTGAAGAGCCTATCAGTTATGTAGCAAAAGAGAAAAGCAAAGACGAGATTGTGGTAAATTCAAAATCAGTGGATAGTGGTAGTGAAATGGAATATACATTTGTAAAATTATCAGATGATAGTGTTTATATTAGAAAAGAAGATCATGATGGCTTTAAGTGGAATCAATATCTTAAGAGGATTAAATAATCATGCAGGGATCACACCTAACAATTCGCTCAATCGGACAATCTAAACCGGCTCTGCTTCGCATTTTATGCGCCGACTGGAGACACATCCCTTAGCTTTGCTCTAGAGCTACAAACAAGGAGAAAGTAGTGGAATCAAATGATAGTGATCAATTTGCCAGAGCGCTTGGAACAGGAATGCTTGCCGTTGCGGGAATTTGTGGCTTTTGGGTATTCAATTCCGCTATTCAACTTTGGAACGACACAGAAAATGTACCCATGGTTAAATATGTAATAAAAGTAGCCGAGGCAAGCCCGCTGTTAAAAACGCCCTCAGGGGCAATAGAGTTACCCGCCTACATGCCGTTGGGCATGGCAATATTTTTTTGCTTAATGGTAATTAGTGGCATTGCACTTCTCACAAAGGCTCTGATTGAAGGCGCATGTATTCTTCTTGTACCGGAAGGCATCCCAATGCTTAAACGCATCAAGGCAGAATTAGAACATATAAGGAAGACAGGCAGCAAAAATGCGCCCTAACAAGTCACTCAAGTACATTCAGCGCTTAGCTAAGCCATAGGTATCTGGAGCCGCCATGAATTTATTGCTTACATTTTTTGCAGCGACAATTTTTGTATTTTTACTGACAATGATTGCAAGGCGCATTTCAAGAAAATCAGAAGAGAATGGTATTTGGCCATTTTATGCAAGAAAGCTGATGTCATCACCAGAGCAGGCCCTGTATTACAGGTTATGCAAAGCACTTCCAGATCATATTGTCATGTCACAAGTTAGCTTATCCCGAATTCTGGGTGTAAAAAAAGGCAACAACTTTGGAAAGTGGTTCAATCGCATCAACAGAATGAGTGCAGATTTTGTTGTTTGTTCAAAAGACGCATCGGTTATCGCTGTAATTGAGCTGGATGACAGCACACATAGCAAAAAGGAAAGAATTTCTGCTGACTTCAAGAAAGATAAAGCGCTAAGTTCAGCTGGCATACGGGTAATTCGCTGGAACGTAAAAAGCATGCCAGAAGACACAGCAATCAGGGCAGCAATAAATTTCTGACGATAGCCTGTCAACGCACACCATGCTCACCAATCAACACCTTCTCGCACGAAATTTTCTTGTAAGTTGTCCTGGTAATACATAGAGTTGGTACTGCACGTTGCCCTCTTAACCGCGGAGTCAGATCATGTTGATGAAAGAAAAAGCCAAGGCAGTTCTGGAAAGCGAGAACTATCTGACCAGAATCACCCACCGTCACCACGAATATTTTACCGACGAGCCAACGGATGTCGGCGGCAAGGACAAATACACGACGCCACAGGAATTGCTTCTGGGCGCACTGGCTTCCTGTGTTGCCACCACGCTGCGGATGTATGCCAATCGCAAGGGCTGGGATCTGGGCACCATCGGCGTGGACGTCACCATGCGTTCCTTCAAAACTGACCACGGTGCTGAATTTGAATTTACGCAAAATTTCACGTTTAGCAACAGCGCGAATCTGACGCTCGAACAAGTGGATCGCCTGGTACAAATCGCCAAGAAATGCCCGGTTGCGCAAATTATCCAGAAAACCACG
>CAZYSI010000055.1:0-3147 GCA_964650345.1 uncultured Candidatus Saccharibacteria bacterium
CTTAACTCCTGTATGCTTATGTAGCCCATTTCGCCAAGCCCATCATTCATTTCATCGGCAGCGCCACCGATGTTAGCAAAGCCAAAAGCCTGGTGCTGTAAGCCCTTGTGCATACCCTCATCATCTTCCGAACCCATGTCTTTCTCTACAATCAGCCATTCGGCATTGGGGGCAAAATAACGAAGCCATATCTTTTTGTCCTTTATCTCAACATCGTCAGTTTCGTAGGTTTTGGGCATTTCCGCAACGGCCTTGTTAATGCGCTCAAAAACATCCTGCATTTCCTGCTTGCCTTCTTCATCGGAAACTATTTCGCGCACCACCTTTAGTTGCATTACCGGCACAAAGTTGATGGCCTCTTCGCTAAAAAAATCTGATGATGGATGAGCCTGACCAACCGGTGCTGCTGCTCCTTTTAATCCTTTTACAAACTCAATGGCCTTGTCAAGTATTGGCAACTGGTAGGGCGCTATTCTTTTACGCGCTTCTTCAAAATCAACAAAGCCAGCCCAGTCAATCTCTTCTAACTGTAGCTGGCTTTTGGGTATAACCGGAGATTCTAAGCCTATTTCACTTAGGCTGTTTATTACTATAAACCAACCCGTTAAAACCTTTTTATCTTTTTGCACTACAAAGTCGGGCTGCCCAGCTGCCTGATAAAGAATATCGGCACTCAGGTCAATGTTAAGCTCTTCCTTAAACTCGCGCCTGGCGGTTTGTAAAAACGACTCATCGCCCTCTATTTCACCCTTAATAATTGAATAGCTGTGGTGCCATGGGGCTCTGGTGGCATGCGAAAGCAGAATTTTGTTTTCCCAAATTATGGCAAATCCTGCCTTACGGTTAAGTTCCTTCATTTCTATCTATTTCGTCATCAATAAGCGGCTGTACTGTATCTTCAACCTGCTGGCGCTTTTTTATCAGGTAAAACTTTACCGGAACATACACCAATACAGTAACAGATGCCACTACTAAAAACACGAAAATAGATAAAGTTTGGGGGGCCATAAAAAAATTGAGAATTATACTAATAGCAATAATTACCATCACCGCCAGCGATATGTTTTCTAACACATGAGCAGTAGGCGCTCTTTGAGCCAATAATTTACTGATAATCAGTCGCTTAACATACTGTTTGCGCCACTGTATAGTTTTGCGCCCAATCTTGTATCGCTCAATCATGGCCAAAACCACAGACTTATAATCTTCCGTTAAATTATTATTCATAGCCCTTAATTATTTGTGCTAATATAATAATTTAAAACACATTGCGCAGGTGTGTTGGGTGTTGAAAAAAAGTTGAAAATTTTAGAGGCTGTTAAATTCTTTCCAATAGATTTTTTGTTTCCAATGCTCCATTTCACGCATTGCTTTATCCTTTTGTATTTGACGATACATACCTTTAAGCCATCGTCCGTGCAGAAAAAAAACACCTATCGCACCGGCACCCGGCAAACAAACAGCTGCTAACACCAATACTAATATTATAGCGATTGTCATGGATTGGTTAGTTGGTTTTTTTCTTTTCAATACAGAAGAAAACGCTGGTATGTGGCGCAATACGATAGTTACGGTAGGTTTGGGTTTCGAATTGCAACTTGGTAGCCGCCACTTCAAAATCCCATTGGATAATTTTGTCGTTGAATTGGGTTAATGGCGGGCGCGGTTTAATGTGCATAAGACTTAATGAACTGTCCTTTCCAAAGTGATTAACGGTAATTGGTTCTGCAAGTTGGGGTTTAGGTGCCGCGATTTTTACGATGGAAACAATATCGCCATTACGGTATTTAGCATTATTGAACGACTTTGAAATAATCTGGTTACTGTCGGCAACTAAGCCAAAAACATCGGTATCTAAATGCTGAGGGTGAAGCACCAAGTTGGTGTATTGTGGTTGGTTAGTGGGGTTGCTTAGTTGAATAACATCGTAGTAAAATCGGGAATCAATAAAGCCTTGCCCTGTGCTATAGTTATTAAACATCGCCTCAAAATCGTTATTGGCATCAATTTCCCTATCACCACCTTCCATTATTAATGTCATTGGCTCGGTAGTAACATCGGTAACCGAAATTCTTGTTTTGCCGTCCAAGGGTATATTTAGACCACGTATAGTAACCATGTGTTGCGCAAACTGCATACAATCCAAAAATAAATGCAACGGTTGTGTTTTGCTCACCCATTTGCCATCTATAAGCCTTGATATTACCAGCTCTTTATTTTCGAAACTGGAAGAGGAATGATGAATGTGTATGCTGCGTAGTATTTGTGGGCTTTCTTGAAAGCTGTTGCATAGCGACTTGTAGCTTATCTTTTCAAAATTAGGTCCACCGGCATCGCAAACAATCAATTGGCCTTCAGGTGTTTCTTCGGCATCGCCAAAAATATTCACGGTTGTGTGCTCCTTGCTTAAGTTGGCAATACGTAACACCGCCAAGGCCTTTGGTATGTATGGCGCATGGGCTGATTGTAATTGTGGCTTCTCCATAATTTTTATTTCTATGCCTTTGGTCTGGCAATAGCCAATGGGAATAACTTAATTAAATTGTTTTTGTGTTTTGCTTCCACAAAATTAATCTGCGTTTTTTGTGAGAAGTATATCCTGTTTTGAATAACTGAAACTTCTGTTCTATTAGGATACACAAGAGATATTTTTGTTTCAAACTCACTGTAAAGGTTTCCAAATGTTTGTGAATAACATTAATCCATTCGGGAGAGGCCGCATTGGTAGTACTATTCGAAAACTCTATTTTACCAATACAAATCAGGTTGCCCTTTTGTATTAAATCAACAAAACTAATTTCCGAATCCACCTGTAAAGCATCTTGTTTTATCAGGGCGGGCATACTGTGGCCATTGAAAAGACTTGCAGTGTTTAATTCGCTGTTAACGTCTATTTCTCCAACAAAGGGGGCGGATTTGTCTTTCTCATAATAGTCTACAGTAAATCGTTCAGACAACAGCCCTTTAAACTCCTCAAAAAAATCGGGAGTGGTGTTTTGCTGTATATCAAAGTATAGTTTAAAGAAAAGTTGGGGCCGCTCTTCTATTTGTCTTTTAAACACCTCGTAGGTAGATTTCGGAGTCATATGGTTTGGTTATTTAGTATTACTCTAAATCACAAAAATATCAATCTTCTTTAAAACTGCT
>CAZYSI010000056.1:0-2717 GCA_964650345.1 uncultured Candidatus Saccharibacteria bacterium
CTATCGTTTAAATAACCAAAAATAATTTATACCATGTCGGGACATAGTAAGTGGTCAACAATTAAAAGAGCCAAGGGCGCTGCCGATGCTAAGCGCGGGGCATTGTTCGGGAAGCTAGCTAAAAAAATAGCTGTTGCTGCAAAAGAAGGTAGTAGTGGTGATCCTGCTTTTAATTCCCGCCTACGACTAGAAATAGAGCGTGCAAAAGCCGCTGGAATGCCAAATGACAACATTGATAGGGCTGTAAAAAAAGGATTAGGGCAAGATGGAGGGGCTGTCTTAGAAGAGGTGGCTTACGAGGGTTATGGTCCTGGAGGCAGTGCTTTTTACATTGAGGCTATTACAGATAGTCGCAACCGCACAGTTCAAAGCATTAAAACCATTTTTACGAAAAATGGTGGGAACATGGGTGCGCAAGGCAGTACCTCCTGGCAATTTACCCGCAATGACGAAGGTGAGTTTGTTAGCAGTACGCCACTAGAATTAGATAACGAGAATTTATCTAAAGCTGAAAAGTTATTCAACGCACTTGAAGATGACGACGATGTCACCGCAGTTTACACCAACATCAGTTAGTTATAAAAAATATAACAAACAAAATGATCTATTTAGGAATTGACCCGGGCACAGCAACTACTGGCTATGGGATTATCAAACAAACTAACGCGCGCAAACAAGAATTTGAAATTCTAGAGTTCGGTGTTATATCAACAAAAAAAACTGATTCAGATGCCAAGCGCCTGCAAATTCTATACAGTGACTTAAATGATTTGATTAAAAAATTTAAACCAAACTATATAGGAGTGGAAAAATTATTCTTTGCAAAAAACCAAACTACTGCTATGACCGTATCGCAGGCTAGAGGCGTAGTGCTGTTAGCTGGTAGCCAACATGGTCTTAAGCTATTAGAATTCACTCCACTTCAAGTAAAAAATACTTTGTGCGGCTATGGGAAGGCTGATAAAAAACAAGTACAGGCTATGGTTCAAAAAAGCTTTAATCTAAAACACCTACCCAAACCAGACGATGCCGCTGACGCTCTTGCCATTGCCCTTTGTGCAGCAGTTTGGAAAAAATAGCTCTATAAAAATATTCTAAATTTTTTATGGATTTGCCCTGGACAAAATAAATTGTTAATGGTACAATTGGTTCAACAGTTCAGTTATCTCGGACTGCGTATTTTATTCACTAATGTTCTATCTCCGGATAGACGGGAGAACTCACATGTTCTTTAACGAAGACGGTGCAACCGACGACGTTTCTGAAGTACAAGCTCCAGCTACCGATGACGGTGCTGTAGATACAGAAGAAACTCACGAAGAAGCAGCTCCAGAAGCTACTCCTGAAATGTAAAATAAAACCCTCTAATTTGTAGAGGGTTTTATTTTAACAACCTTGGTCGTTATTTTATTTTCACAAATTTTCTCTTACCAACCTGAATAATAAGCCCATTCTTGGCTCCGATTTTTATTGCCTGTACTGCTTTATCGGAGGCCACAACCTTCATATTTAATTTCACTCCGCCTTGCTCAATCAATCTGCGAGCCTCACTCTTACTAGACGCTAATTTAGCTAAGACCAATAATTCTACTAAGGCATGAGTGCCGACTTTAATTTTAACTTCAGGGATAGCGTTAGGTAACTCTTTTTTGCTAAATTGAGAAACAAAATTTTCATGAGCTTTCTGCGCTGCTTCTGGCGTATGGTATTGTTCGACAATTGCATGGGCAAGAATTAATTTCCTATCGCGTGGATTACTGTAACTTTTTTTGATCTCTTCCATATGTTGCCACAAAGTTTTGGTAGCTAAAGTAAAGTATCGATCCATCAAATTGTCGGACAAACTCATAACTTTTCCGAACATTGTATCTGGGGCATCAGTTAAGTTAATAACATTACCCCAAGAAGAAGACATCTTGCGACCGTCAGTACCTTCAAGTAGTTCCATCATTAACACGTCTTGCGGCGGCATTCCATATGCCTGTTGAATGGTTCGTCCGGCAAGTAGATTAAACCGTTGGTCAGTGCCACCGAGTTCTACATCTGCCTTTACAGCTACGCTATCGTAACCTTGCATAAGTGGATACAATAACTCACGAAGCGACACGCGCTTGCCAGCCTTAAGGCGTTTAGCAATATTCTCGCGTGCTGCAAACTCATGCATGCCAAACAAGTTTGCTAACTGGCCAATTTCTGCAAACCCCAACTTGGACAACCACTTAGAATTATAATGCATTTCAGTTTTTTTGCGATCTAAAATTTTGTAGGCCTGCTCAAAATAAGAAGCCATGTTCTTTTTTATTTCTGCCTCAGTCAACATTGGACGCTCAGCGTCTTTGTCGGAAGTATCGCCAATCTGACCAGTAAAATCTCCAACAATAAAAACTACCTGGTGGCCCAAATCTTGAAATGCCCGCAATTTCCACAACACCACTGCCCGACCAATATGAATATTGGGGCTGGTTGGATCAATACCAAGCTTTATACGCAATTTTTTGCGTCCTTGTAAAGCAGTCTCTAAATGCTTTTTGTGAATTATCTCGTCCACTCCACGCTGCAATACGCTGCGTATTTTCTCGTCTTTTGTCATAGTTAAATCAAGTTTTTATGAAGTTACTGTATTGGAACTTTACCGTATAAATATAGTAAAAGTATACCATGCTTTTATAAAGCTTAGAAAATCAGTATAATAAATCCATGAAAGTATACAACTTTGG
>CAZYSI010000057.1:0-2610 GCA_964650345.1 uncultured Candidatus Saccharibacteria bacterium
ACAACAATAATCTCAACAATTATTCCTATAAGTAGGATTTGTTTCATCTGTATAGATTTAATTACTAATTGAATTTTATCATGAATTGGTAAAATCTTTAAGACTAGCGCATAATATAGGCATGGATAGGAAAATTGAACAATTAGGCCTAGGATTTTTGGAACAGGAGGATAATTCGCCTATGGAAACAAACTTTGGTATTGAGGAGCATGAGCCAATCAACGTTCATACCGTAGTTGCAGCCGTGCAGAGGTTGAAAGGTTATCATGATGACCGAAGCAATGTTGAGCGGGTTGGAAAATTGTTCGCCCTTCCCGCAAACATACAGACCAAGTACACTTTTCATACTTACCGTCAGCCAACCGAGCAAGACATTCTAAGTGGAAAGTCGCCACGCGAGATGGTTCGCGAAGAGCTGTCGTTGGATGAGCAGTATCAGTGTCAGGAAATTTTGAAGTCCATTGATCTCGATGCCGAGTTAGCAAACTTGAAACCAGTTCAGGAACTTGGCAATGTTGACCAAGTGGAAAAAGTGGACGATGACGTTCTTTTCACGAAAGCGGACGGGACGAAAGTATATAAGCAAGATAGGTACGATAGGGAACGAGGGACCTATTAGGTGCTGGCTTGCGGGTTGTAAGAGACCCGCTTTTTTTATGGTAAAATACTGACATGGTTATTGGTATTGAAGCAGAGCGAGCGAACCACCCAGCTAAGACTGGAGTTGAACATTACGCCAAAGAATTAATCGAGAATTTAGCTAATATTGATTCAAAGAATCAATATATTTTGTATTTACGTACTCCCGCTCAGGACTGGTTTTCGAAATTACCGAAAAATTTTTCGGTAAAAGTTTTGCCATTCCCAATTTTTTGGACCCAACTACGTTTGAGTGTGGAAATGTTATTGCACCCCCCAGAGGTTTTATTTGTGCCTGCTTCAACTTTACCACTAATTCATCCCAACAGTGTATATACTGAGCACGATGTTGCTTGGATATACTATCCGGAAGTTTTTACTTTTTTTATGCGTTGGTATCATAGAATTTTTTCGTGGTTGGCGCGAGCTGGAAGTAAAAAAATTATTGCCATTTCCCAAGCTACAAAATCTGATTTAATTAAGCATTACCAGGTTGATGAAAATAAAATTGCAGTCGTGCCACACGGTTATAATAAAGCTAACCCGGTCGAGTATCAGTTGTCGCCAGAAGTGGCCAGTAGACTGCCTGAAAAGTATGTGCTGTTTTTATCTACCTTGCAGCCGCGCAAAAATGTTTCTCTATTAATAGATGCATTTCGAGAGTTGAAAACAGAACATCCGGAATTACCGCACCGATTAGTAATAGTAGGCAAGCCAGGTTGGAAATTTCAGGAGATTTTAATAAAAATTAATGAGAATAAAGACATTGTTACGTATTTAGGCCATATTGGAGACAATGAACGTTGGCCAGTTTATAGCAAAGCTGACCTCTACATTAACCCTAGTTTG
Organism: uncultured Candidatus Saccharibacteria bacterium; assembly: GCA_964650345.1. GTDB lineage: Bacteria > Patescibacteriota > Doudnabacteria > UBA920 > UBA920 > UBA920. Next base: position 1,489 of record CAZYSI010000057.1, read on the forward strand.
TACGAAGGGTTTGGTATGCCTTTGTTGGAAGCCTTTGAGTGCAACTGTCCGGTCTTGGTTGCAAACAATTCCAGTTTGCCTGAAGTTGGTGGCGATGCTGCGGTGTATTTTGATCCGACAAGCAAAGAAGATTTGAAACAAGCGATCCTAAAAGTCTTGCAAAATTCGGAGTTAAGAGAAGAAATGATCGTTAAAGGAAAACAGCAACTAGAAAAATTCGGTTGGGAGAAATGTGCTAGGGAAACTTTAGCAGTAATAGAAAGCGCTGGCATATAAAGCGCTGGCAACGAGCTAGGCAGTAAATAATATTTTATGGAAATAGGAAATTTTAAACTAACAATTCAAAAAGTTATTGGAATAATTGCTTTCTGGCAATTTATTAGTGTTGGGCTAATGGCCGTTGGCAGTTGGCCGCCAGAAGTAGCGATTGTTAATTTTGCTGTAATTGCTGGATTTATTTTATTGGCCAAGCCCTACTACAGCTTGTTGCTGGTTGTTTTGTCGATCCCGTTTTATATAATTCTGCCGAATCCAATTTTAGCTAACTTGCCAATGTGGCGCGTGGTGTTTGCTTGGTTGTTCGTAGTTTGGCTGCTGCACCTGCTAGTAATGCAGCGCCATTGGTTAATGCGCTTGTTTACTTTTCAGCGCTGGAAGTCTGGCAAACCACTGACCGGAGCGAGGTTACGGGAAATAGTTGCTAACTCCCTGAAAAGAATCGACAGCCGCTTTATGCCTTGGGACAAAGTCGCAATTATTTTTATTGTACTTGCCGTATGCTCGCTGCTAATCGCGCGATTCCCAGCGCATGGTTTTAAGCAGATTCTATTCTTGCTAAATATTTATGCTTTGTATGTAGTGGCTATTAATGTGGTAACTGATCGCGATAAATTAAAACAGCTAATTCACTATACTTTGTATTCGTTGTTAATAATGGTTGGCTTAGGATTTGTACAATATTTTGCTTCTATGTTTGCCGAAAGCTATTTTTTCTGGCAGTACTGGGCGATGATGGTCTCCGGACTCTATTACGGCTCTCCTTTAGCAAACGTCTTAGCCTATTCTAACTCATGGTTTTCCTTTAGCGGCGGTGAACAATCTCTACGCATGTTTGGTATTTTG
>CAZYSI010000058.1:0-2541 GCA_964650345.1 uncultured Candidatus Saccharibacteria bacterium
CACATTCTGATCGGTTGAATATCAGAATGCGTTACCACTATTCAATTTGGAAAGTGCGTGGTAGCACATAAGACTTAGGCAATACGCATTCGTGCAAAAGATGATGCTGCGATTCTTGCTTTAGGACTTATGTTAATTGCGACCATGTAACTACCGCTCTTCCCATTTAAGGGACCGTGCTGCTGTGCCTGGATTCCCAAATAATAATTGGAATGGCCGCTAGAACTGAGAGCAGTAAATATATAGTAACAATTATGGCAACAAAAAAACCGCAACTGCGGTTGTAGCTAGGCGTCAAAAAGCGCTAGTTACTTCAACCGCGTGGAGTTAATGGTAAGAGTAGAATTTAACATAGTTTTTGCTGCTGTTTTTAAAGGAGTTAAACTGTATTGGAATACTAATATATAGACAGGCTGTTGTCAAGCGGTTTTCGCCAATTTTTCGATTAAAATTCAAATACAAATTTTACTAGGATTTTACGTCATTTTTAGAGCGAAAGCACTGAATTGAACGTATAAAAAAAGGGTTTTTCAAAAACCTATATAAATAAACCAACCAATCTTTGCCAGTGTCTAGCTCTATGCTTGACTAAGCAATAATTTTCAAGTATTATTCTCAGTTAAAATAAAAATACAACTTTCGGAGGAAATACGATGAAAAAGCAGAAAGCTAAAAAGCTCAAAGCAACTAGCAGCAGAGCAGCATCTTTTGTAAAATATTTGCTGTTCGTGGTTTTATGTATCAGTATCCTGGGATTGTGGAGGACAGGCCAGGTTGAGGAAAAAGTGCAGTGGCTGATATTCCTCAAATCGGTCCGCTCCGTAACCGGAGAGTGGTTGAGTCAAACTTACAACGTTCGGGTGAACTTCTTGGAAGAGGAACCGCTGAAGAAAAATATCCCAGACAGCATCGGCATCAACTTCGGTGATGCGATCATAAACAGCAGTTATGTCGAAGTTGCGCTCAATCCAACAACCGGCGATATGATCCAAAGGTTCTACGCAACGCCGGCAGTGGCGGCAGGGCTACTAAAGGATGCGTCTGTTCCCACCTCGGATGAAGAAATCGGAATCGATTTCGTACAGGGAAAAGGGCACTACATTTACGCCAAGACCGGCGGGCAAACGAAAGAGTCGTTACAACAATTTCTACAAGGTGAACCCTGGGAAATTGGTGTAGCGCTTCACCTACCTGGACAAGTTGATCGACCACCTACCACACAATCGGTCGTGTCAAAATTTCGTAACGAAGTTCGCGCGAAATATAATCAAGAAATCGAAGCCCCCATGCAAGCTGTAACTTCATTGCGTAGGAGTATGTACTTAGGTTTTTTGGCTATACCAGTCTGGTTTCTATTCGTTGTATCGCAAAACTGGCTCGCGAATATGGAGCGGTTAAGACAACGCGTCCATACTAGCTTTTGGGCTAGCCCAAAACTTGCTAGTAGCGCTGTGGGAGCAACCCCAGCGCCAGTGGCAACCCCAATAATTCCGAAGGCCTTAGCGAAGGAGGTTGCAAATAAGCCATCTCTACTAAAACCTGCTGCATTTGAAACGAAAGCTGAGGCAGAAGCCAAAGTAACCCGCGGTAAACCCAAGGAATATTTCGACTTCACCCGATGTAGTCACAGATTCGACAACCTGTGGCAGCGTTTCGAAAAGGCTGGAAAACTCTACGGCGAAAATATTGGTAAGGCCAGTGGCCACAAGGCTATCGCGGATTGGGAGTACCGATGCGGTGAGTATCTAGAAGCCTTGCGCCACATGCAAATCGCGGTTGAGTACCTTGAGTCAGCAAGTTAGCTCTACTTTGAAATCTAGAAACAGGAGTCTTCCCCAGGCTCCTCTTTTTTATATTAATTTTAAAAATTCTTGCTCGTTTAGAGTCTGAATCCCTAACTGTAAAGCCTTCTCGGCTTTTGAACCTGGTTCTGCTCCTACTACAACGAAATCTGTTTTTTTAGAAACACTCTCGCTAGTTTTACCTCCTAATGCTTTTATTCTTTGCTTAGCCTTTTCCCGAGACATAGATTCCAATGTACCAGTAATAACAAAAGTCTTATTGGAAAGCTTGCCCGCTGTCTTTTTGGGTTGAGCAATAATCTCTACTCCGCTGTCTAATAATTTATTTATAAACTTTAGATTTTCTTTATGTGTAAACCACTCTTTTACACTTCTAGAAACTATTGGTCCAATATTTACTACGCTATTAATGTCTTCTTCAGTGGATTGAATCAATTTTTCAAGGGAATGAAAATGCTCAGCCAAATCCTCACTGGTTGTTTCGCCAACATTTTGAATACCCAAAGCGTAAATGAACCGGGCCAAAGTTACTTGGCGGTGGTCATTAATAGATTTGATAATATTTTCTGCGCTCTTCTCCCCAAACCGCTCTAAAGTATTAATGTCGCCTTCGGTTAAAGTAAATAGATCTGCGGCATCTGAAATTAAACCCTCGTCCTTAAAACGGGAAATAATTTTCGGACCAACAGTGTAAATTTCAAAAGCATCAACAAAGTGTTCCATACCACGCTGATTCTTT
>CAZYSI010000059.1:0-2491 GCA_964650345.1 uncultured Candidatus Saccharibacteria bacterium
CGCCAACAGAACACCGAATAACCGAAGACCGAAAAACTGAGAACCGATATACTGATGTCAAGTCCTAATTCAATCCCTAACTCCGCCTGAATTAGGTAATATGAAAGCCTAGTTTTTGGAATAATTTAGTTGATCTAGAAGTTATTTCAGAAAGCACCCAAGAGTTTTGGATTTTGATTTTGGAGATTTTAGAAAGCATGGTTAGCAAGTCGAAGACCGAGAATTTGGCAAGCAGATCAGCGTCGAGCAAAAGCGAGTAGAGTTTATAGTACCAACAAAGAGCGATGTAGTTAATGAACATCCATCCTTCGAGGCCTTGATTATCGCGCATGTAGGAGCGGTCGGCGTCAAGCAAGTTTTTAAACGAATCGAATAGCTGCTCGATTGCAGCGCGTGATTTGTATTGTGAATATAATTTTTGAGGAGTAACCCCAGTTAAGTTGCTCAGTAGTGCGAGAGTTCCAAACGAATGCTCTTTGTTATGAAATTCTTTGATCGAATATTCTTCGGGATGCGTCTCGATTCTTTTTAGATAATTATCCTGTTCGCTGAGCTTGAGTTCTTCATTGAGATAAATGGTGACACCGTTGTTGGACCTAAACCAGATTGTTCTGGAATTAAAGGTAAAATATCCATCGAATTTTGATTTGTCGATGGTTTTAAAGAGAGAGTAGTCAATCAGAGAAGAGTTTCTCGGCAGTGGGATAATGAATCGCAAGTTATTTTGTTGCAGTTCAGCAACATTGCTCTGAGAATAAAACCCTTTATCTGCAATTATTGTAATATCGCTTAAACCGCTCTCTTTTAAGCATAATTTGAAAGATTTGACGTCATTAATATTACCCGGGACTAGCCTGTAGTAAGCTGGTGCTTTTTGCTGCTGCGCATAGGCAAAAAGCAATTTTGCTTGTGGCTTAAAAGCCATGCTCGGGTCATATCCAAGTTCAACCAATGAAGCGTCTGAGTTGTTTGTAAAGTTCGTGCCATCAAACAGAACGTAGCCTCCCTTGCCTTGAAACTCACCAAAGAACTTAACAATCTTGTCTCGTTGGGAACCAATCGAGTGCAGCATTTCACTGATAGCTTTACCACCAACTGGTATACCCGTATAAAGCTCACTAAGAAAGCTGTGCTCGTAGTGTAGTGAAACATTCTTAAGCGGACTTTGATGTAACAGTCGACTGTATGCCGCCACTAGAACTTGCTGCCATTCATTTGGAAAAAACTTCTTGAGTGCTTCCGTATACTCCTGCATAGAAGATTCAATCAAACAACTGACACCGTATTCCTTGACGCACAACCTAGCCTTGCCATCAATTGAAATCCGGGCAAGACGTGCGATAAATCCCGACTCTCTTGTAATTTTGCCAAGCAGTTTGCCACTAACCTTCCTCGCTCTACCAAGCTTGCCATCCCATACACTGGATACCTCGTAGACATAATAATTGCCGCCAATCGCCTTGATCTCAGTCTTTGGTACTCTATGTTTTTTAACCCAATCTGGTATGCTCATAATATTACCTATTATAGGTAATATTATACAAATTAAAATATTCTGCAACCTGCTAATTTTTAAGAATTTTAACCGCTCTTCTAGATTCTATTACCTAATTCAGGCGGAGTTGCGGATCAAACAATTGGGGAAATTGTGTGTTCTGGTCTAGTTATTTGCTCCCCTAACTCGATTGGCGATTACCGCCCATCGAACAGGGAGAACATTTAATGCGTTCATACTTTATCCTTGCTCGCTCTTGATTCCAAGTCACATGGCAGTAACAATAATGAGTTCGCACCCTATTTTTTCGCCGTAATGCCACCGATTCAACGGGAACGCGAATCTCGTTCATCGAATTGTTATACCGCTTTCAACTCCTTTTCAAAAAAGGACCTTCCGTCACGTACTCCCATTTTTTGATAACCACGATCAATATAGTAATTCACAATTTCGGGATATTTTGGATCTGTATCGAGCCTGGCAAATTCAGAACCAGAGTTTTTTGCCCGTCGCTCAGCTAGCTTCAGAAGCTCCGACGCAATTCCTTGCCCTTGAGCTGAAGGTATAACCGCTAATCTACGAATGTATGACGACTGAGTATTTGGAGACCGCCAAAATTGTTGATCTGATTCTAGATGAATCGATGGAGCAACGGAACTAATGGTTATCGTTGCAACAGGGTTTTGGGTTGAGTCACGAACCAACAAAACTTCACTCGCAGCGAAACTTTCTAGCACCGAGGACAATGTATGTTTTCCATTCCAATGATTTTTTCCTTGTGCCGCTAATCCTGTCGCAGTTTTTTCGAGAACCTGAAGTATCGCCGCAGCATCTGCGGGACAGGCATTGGACACGGTTAAATTAACATGGTGTCCAATAAGTTCAATATTTTCAGTGGAGTTGTCCTGCTCAATCATGGATTTTGGGTTTTGCGGTACTACGGTTAAACGCACCGGGGTAAAACGAACTACATTTACAAATTAACATAAAACTTAC
>CAZYSI010000060.1:0-2445 GCA_964650345.1 uncultured Candidatus Saccharibacteria bacterium
CTTATACTTATCAAAACGATGCCAAATAAACTTATACAAGGCATTTTTTGCTTTCATGAATATAAAAAGCAGTATTTTCACAGTCTGACGTTCTCGACAATTCAAGGAATATAAAAGTGACAAAATCAATATTCTATTCATGGCACCACGCAATATTTTCATTCATCAAACAATTAAATATTAATGAAAAACAACTTTGAAAATCTTATTTTGTTTTCTATATTTCTTTTTGCTTTATCCTGTGTGTGGAGCTGCACCAAGGAAAACAATGACCCCAAATTTACCCTTGGCAAAAATAATTTTACAATCACTGTCGAAGGTGTTGAGCGTAAATATGCCGTTCATGTTCCGTCCGTTTATATGGGTAAGAATGCAGTTCCGATGGTGATTTTTTGTCATGGAGGTGGCCAAACCGGCGACCAGTTCTATGATATTTCCGGTTGGAAGGAAGTGGGCGACACGGCGAATTTTCTAACTGTGTTCCCTTCTGCCCTTGAATATTGCGTCACAGAAGATGACGTGACCAGTACGCTTACCAAATGGAATTCTTTTCCGGGGGGAGTTGACTTTTGTCCAGGACAGGTACTGAAGGATGACGTTGAGTTTATGCGACAAATGATATTGGCTCTGGAAAGCAAGTACAACGTTGATAAAAAAAGGATTTATATGGTTGGCTTTTCCAGTGGCGGGCAATTCTCTGCCACCTGCGCCATTGAAATATCGGATATCCTGGCGGCAGTTATTTCCTGTGGCGGCGGTGGCTCATTTCCCAGGGACAGCACATATACACCAGTCAGAAAACTGCCGGTTATGCTCCTGTTCGGCAACGAAGATGAGAAAATGATAAAAGCATTAGGTTTGCCAGTTGGTAGTTCCGTGCCAATGGGGTTTGACAATTTGTACACGGCATACCCTCAATTATATGCAATTCAAGCCAAAACGTATATTAACAACTTCAATCTGGACGAAACAAACTATACCATCAGCGGCGATAACAACCCCATAGCGGTGGCTGATTATGTCGGTTTGTCGGGCAACCCGGATAACGTTTTTAAAATGGTAGAAGTAAAAGGATTGGCGCACGAATATCCAAACGGCATCAACTATCCGCTCAATGGTGCAATCTACCATTGGAATTGGTTCAAAAATTTTAGGTTGCCTTGACCTAAAATTTTTCCGCCGAGAACAATCGCTTCCCGAAAATTGCTCCTAAGCGTCGCAAATTCGGGAAGCGTAACGTTGTGCGTCATATTAGAAAAACCCGAAATGGACAAAAAAATTAAATTGATTTACCTAATACTCATTTTGACACTGAACTTTTCTTGTGTTGAAAAGAAATCAACAGAAAATGAAACTAACAAACCTGAATTGGTTGCGACTTCAAAAACCGACACCTTAAAATTCACTTCGGGAATACGAGTTATCTTTCAAGACAGCAAGGGAAATTATTGGTTTGGAAGTCTTCAAGAAGGAGTTGCGGTTTACAATGGTAATTCCTTCACTTACTTTTCGACAAATGAAGGATTAAAGGACAATCAAATCCTTTCAATACAGGAAGACAAAAATGGAATTATTTGGATTGAAACTCAAAATGGAGTAAGCAGTTATAATGGAAAGTCTATTGAAGACCAAACAAAAGAAATAATTGTGACTTCCCAAGATGATTGGATAAAATCGGATAATGACCTTTGGTTTGCTTCAGGTATTAAAGAAGGTGTATATAGATATAATGGAAGAAATTTAAATTATTTAGCTTTCCCAAATCCGAAAGTTATTAATCCAAACAATTTATACGGAGTAACGAGTATTTCAAAAGGAAAAAACAATATGATTTGGTTTGGTACTTACGCAGGTGTTTTTGGCTATAATGGAAAGGAATTTAAAATTATCAATGATGAAACGCTTGGACTTAATATTGAAGTTGAACCTCTTCATATTAGAAGTATTCTCGAAGACTCTAAAGGCAGACTTTGGATTGGTAATAATGGAATAGGTGTATTACTGAAAGATGGTGATTCAATCATTAATTTTTCTGATAAGAACAAATTAATTCACCCGACAAGTGGAAGAAAAGGAGATAAATCAATGCCCAACACGCTTGAACACGTTTTCACAATTGCAGAAGACGGAAAAGGTAATATTTGGTTTGGAGATAGAGATGCAGGGATTTGGAAATATGATGGTGTAAAGATGACTAATTACACAAAGAAAGATGGACTTACAAATGACAATGCTCTTTCCATCTTGGAAGATAATAAAGGTGAATTGTGGTTTGGAATGGAAGACGGCAACATATATAAGTTTGACGGAAAGACATTTAAAAAGCAATTTTAAGAAATACGAACGCACAACATACAAGGATTAAACGAAGCTTTGCTTCGATTTAATCCTGTGTTGAATGAAGCTCAGGTAGCCCGACCTTGAGGTCAATACTATGGGGAATCA
>CAZYSI010000061.1:0-2381 GCA_964650345.1 uncultured Candidatus Saccharibacteria bacterium
GTTCTTCTATAGTAGGAGGCACGCCATTTTTAACAGCTAATTCCTCAATGGCATGCAGTAGTTGCAATTGTTTTTGTGTTAATTTCTTCATAAATAAGGGGTTTATTTGTAAAATATGAGTATAACTACATATTACATATAGATAAATAATTTGTAAAGGGTTAAAAGTAGAAATTTACCCACAATAGCTATAATCAATAAACCTAAATGGTCAAAAAAATTCAGCAAAAGAAAAACAATTATCCCCAAAAACCCCCTTTGCCTAAATCATATAGGCGTAACTTGGATTTGATGAAACTGCTGGTTTCAGAGCCAAAATTCCAGGAAGCAGTTGCTGAAGTTCGTTCAAAGCTAAAACTTCCCCAGGGCGGCTTTGCCGAATCAGACAAAAATATACTTGAACCGTGGAGAGAGTGGCTATATGAAGAAAGCGATCGAATATCTGAATCTGAAGAGTTCAAATCCAAAATAGTTGCTATACATAAAAAATTGGATAGTAAATTTATTTCGAGGGTTGAGGCAAATCAGTTGTTGAAAGAATTGTTTAGTATATTGCCGTTAAATATTCTAAGTCATTCAGGCAAAGAATTGGCAATGCAGTTTAATATACCTAAGCACTTTTGGAAGTATATTAGACAGTACATAATTTATAACAAAATTGACGCACCAGTTCATAACTTTGGTGGTGGTATTTACCAACCGGATGAAAGGGCTAGTACATCTGGTTATGTCCCAATAGAAATTTACAGCCAGCTTAATTCTGATGAATTTGCAGACTTGAAAAAATATATTGCGTGGTTAACAAAAGAGCGGCTCCTAAAGCATGGCAAAATTCCAAAGATCGACGAATATCTTAAGGTTGAAGATGCATGGGAAGACAGATTAAGGACAGGTATATTTGAAGAACCTGATTACCATCTAACTGCCGCTGACATTGCAGATGATATTTTTGGAGATTCTTCTCAAGATTATAAAATTCGTGATATGCTTCGCAATCTAGATGAGCATAGAAAAAATAAACTTAAACCAAGAACTCGTGGGAAAAAGTAGTTAACTTTTCCCCACTAATCCACAGGCACGGTTTGTTTTAATTACCATGACCGATAATTAAGGGAAAGGTAATTATATGCATACCCAAGAAACAAAGCTGGACATCCAGTATGTGCCAACAGAAAGTCTGATTGCGGCAGACTATAATCCACGCAAACATGATAAGGAGGCTTTTGACCAGCTTAAGGAATCAATGATGCGTTTTGGCGTTGTTGACCCATTGGTTGTAAATAACGCCCCAGAAAGACAAAATATCGTCATTGGTGGTCACTTCCGTCTCGAAGTGATGAAAAAGCTTAAGCACTTAGAAGTTCCTGTGGTATATGTGACTATCCCAGATCTTCAAAAAGAAAAAGAACTAAACCTCAGACTTAACAAAAATCAAGGTGAGTTTGATTTTGACTTGTTAGCTGAATATGATGAATCATTTTTAGTAGACATTGGCTTTAAGTCAGAAGAACTGGATCAGATTTTTGAAACAGAAAAAACAGAACAAACCTTTGACCTCAATGCAGAGTTAGAAAAATTAAATATTGGAGAGATAACAGTTCAAAAGGGAGATATTTATGACCTTGATGGATCAAGGCTTATGTGTGGTGACAGCACTATTGAATCAGATATTTTAGCACTAGCAGGGCTAGATAAGATTGACATGGTCATGACAGATCCGCCCTATAGGCTTGATTACTTGAAAGGTAAAACAAGACACGGTGAGCCAACAGTAGGATTCGGGGCAAAGAAAAATCGCAGGTATTTGGAAACCGAAAGTTTGCCTGAAGATTTTACTACTCTATGGATGAACAACGTTTCCAAAATTACTAACAAAGATTTCTCAATCATTTGTTATGAGAATTGGAAAAATATTCGTGAGATTTGGGGCGAAATGGAAAAACACTGGAAAGTACGCAATATGATAGTTTGGCATTTGCCGAATCGTAACCAAGGGTATGCTGGAAAACACAAATTTTTCTCCAAGCACGATATCGCAATGGTTGGTACTAGTGAAAACCATCCTGGCATTGATTATGAAACTGAAAGTGAATTAATTGAGAATGAGTACCAAACAGCTCTTTTTGCGATTTCAGGTAAACCACATTGGGAAGGATATTCTAAAGGTAATAAATATTGCCCGACAGACTTCATTGAATTTAATGCAGCTGATGAAAAATCTTCAGGGCAAGCAATTATATTCGGCGTTAAACCAATAGAGATTTTAATACCTTATATTAAGGTTTTAACAAAGCGAGGACAAACTGTGCTTGAGCCATTTGGTGGTAGCGGGTCAACTTTAATTGCATCAACAGCCATAGACCGCAGGTGTTTAATTATGG
>CAZYSI010000062.1:0-2171 GCA_964650345.1 uncultured Candidatus Saccharibacteria bacterium
AACCGCAGACCTTCTCCTTACCATGGAGATGCTCTACCAACTGAGCTACAACGGCTTAAAAGTTGTGTGCCATTTAAACAAACAACTACACAACTCAAATAGTTTACTCTTTTTTGTGAATCTTTTCAACGGGTACGCTAGTCTTTGCTTTTGATTCTAGTTCAAATCTCAAGTCTGCATATTTCTGGTTGTTAGAATCTAAGTGCAGTGCAGAATCCAAAGCTTTCACTGCTTGCTTCCACTTCTTTTGTCCTTGCAGCGCTAAAGCTAAATTGTAATATCTATTCGGATGACTAGGATCTAGCCTAACTGCTTGCTCATAGGCCGCTTCAGATTTAGCAAATTCTTGATCATGCAACTGCGCTAAACCAAGACGAGCGAAATAACTACTATTCGTTGCGCTGTGCTCAGTTAAATAATCATAGACATTAGCAGCATCGGTATATTTACGAGCCTCAAGGTAAAACTGTCCCAGCTGATCGTAGTACACCAGTTCTTTCGGATGGCGTTTTATGAGTTTAATGTAATAGTCCTCACCACGGGCAACTGGAGGTTTGACCTCCGCTTCATTATCTTTTTTTAAGATGCGCTTAAAGTTATAGTTAATCTTTGGCGCATGCTTTAAACCTTTGGCCTCTAACATAAATTGCCAGACCTTATGGCGAACAACTTGCAATATTGACTTCATGCGAGAGGCTGCTTTAGTCGGCAAACCTTTTTCCGCCGCCAGCAACTCGCCCGCTTGGCCAGTATCATCAGCTAATTTTTCTTGCTTGTCTTCCCCTACTGCCTGTGGCAGTCTGCGCACAACCATAATAATTACTCCTAGTATGGAGACAATTAGAATTAAGTTGGCGGCCAGATTGTAAGGCATAGTTTAATTGGTAGTATTAACTAGTTACCGAGCATGAAGCGAGCAAATCGACGAACTTGAACATTTTCTCCCATTTTTGCAGTGGATTCAGAAATTAAATCTGAGATTTTCTTACTTGCGTCTTTAACAAATGGTTGTTCTAACAAACAAGATTCTTCAAAGTATTTTTCTAATTTACCTTCGATCATTTTCTCCACTACATCATCTGGTTTACCACTCCCAGCGGCTTGTTCCTTGTAAATCTCTCGTTCTTTTTCAATTACTTCCGCAGGAACATCTTCCCGACTAACGTAGAGAGGGTTGCTAGCAGCAATGTGCAAAGCTAATTCTTTAGCTAAAGCCTTGAAATCATCAGTACGACCAACGAAGTCAGTCTCACAATTCAATTCTACCAAAGCACCAATGCGCCCGCCAGCATGAATATAGCTTTCAACCAAACCTTCCTTAGCAACACGGTCAGCTTTCTTAGCAAGCTTAGCAATTCCCTTTTTACGGAGTAATTCTAGAGCGGCGTCACGGTCGCCACCAGACTCAGTTAAAGCATCCTTTACATCAGTAATACCTGCACCAGTGAGTTCGCGCAGTTCTTTTATTAAAGTAGCATCAGACATAATTTGTTTTATCTATTAATTCTAAAAGTTTTCGCCTAACTAAGCTTCAACTGCAGCTGTAGTAGGAGCAGGAGTAGTAGCCTTCTGTTCTTTTACAACCTGGGCTACAGCAGAGGTAATTAGTTCGATTGCAGCAGTAGCATCGTCATTGCATGGAATTGGGTAGTCTACCCCTTCAGGGTCAGAGTTGGTATCTACAATTGCAATTACAGGAACTTTCATTTTACGAGCTTCAGCTAATGCAATATCATCGTGATTAACATCGGCAATGAACACTGCTTGTGGAATTCGTTTCATATCTTTCATTCCCGCAAAAAGTTTTTGCAACTTTTCAATTTCACGCTCTACCAATAGTCGTTCTTTTTTAGTATAACGGCTTTCGAGCTGACCAGAAGCTTTCAACTCCTGCAGCTTTTCTAACTTACGCACAGTGCGTTGAATAGTTTTGAAGTTAGTAAATGTGCCACCCAACCAACGTACATTAATGAATGGCTGACCAGCAAGTTTAGCCTGGGTCTCGACAATGCTACGGGCTTGGCGCTTAGTGCCAATAAACAAAACCGTGCCACCAGTTTGCGCTACACTACCGACAAAATCCAAGGCTTTAGTTAACGCTTTACGGGTCTTGTCCAAATCCAAAATATGGATGTCGTTACGCACCGTAAAAATGTAAGGCTTCATTTTGG
>CAZYSI010000063.1:0-1975 GCA_964650345.1 uncultured Candidatus Saccharibacteria bacterium
CGATGGTGAGCGATATGAATGTTTTGGTAACTATAATGAAGAAATTTTTTGAAGTTCGTACACAGGAATTTATTGCTTATACAAATGAAAGTTTACATTTAGTCAACACCGTTGATACATTGACTGAAAACAACATCATAGCACGTCAAACGATGGTGCAATGCTTTAAGCCGATAACTACTATTACAGTAACGGAACAGGCACCCTTACGCAATAAAGTTTTCATTGGCGCTAATCTGGAAGCTGGAATGACAGGATTTAAAAATGTGGGCCCAGAGTTATCATTACTGACAAAGCGTGATATGCTTTACCAAGTGGGCTGGAACGGCTACGAAGCCTTTAAAGGTGATCCATACAGCTTCAATTTATCGGCAGCATGGAAAATTCACTTCGGCAAACGGAAGTGAAAATTATTCTTCCTTAAAATCAGTAACTTAAATAATTTTTTGAAAATATTACCGAAAATTTTGTCTGAAAATTTTCAGGATATTAAAAGTTAATTTAGTTTTGCCCCCGTTACCCCAAGTAACAACAAAACTAAAATCATGGGATTATACAAATCAGGAGCAAAACCTAAGTTCTCTTTATCGCTTCACGGCAAAAAAGAAGAGCACGAAATAATCACAGTAAAACAAGCTGCACAGAAAGCATTGATGGATGTGCAAAAAATAGAGTATTACATTACAGCTTTGGCGACAGCCGGTGAAACATATTTGGACGTTGTATATCCATTTCAACATGACGGAGAAGGCACAGGGCCAAAGTTTATTGTGTGCAATAAGAAGTGGAAGAATTTTTTGAAAACAAAAAATGTTAAAGAATAACAATTGCTATGGGCAGAACGAAAGTCAAAAAGGGCTTCAAGTCGCCAGCGGCATATTTAGAGGTTCCTGTAAATTTATTTGATGATGAAAAGATTGTTTATTTCGTTACAAAGTTTGGGTGTTCGGCACACATTTTTATCCTGAGATTGTGGCTGTTTTTGGCAGCAAGTCCAGGTTGGCGATACAGGTATGAAGAAGAATTGTTTGAGAAGTGGGAAAAGGATTGGAAGATTAGCGTAGAGGAGTTGAAGGCAATAGTAAAATATTGTGCTGACAGGAAAAATGGAATAGTGGTGATTAGGAAAGAAGGTGAAGATTGGTTTATAGCTTCTCCTTACATGGAAAACAAAATTTTGAGTAAACTGATGGGTAAGAGGCTAAAGGATAATATGCGGAAAAAAGAGCCAAATAATAAATCGAAACAATCTAACTATAATGAAGATGCTGAGAGCAATTATCTTGGCCGTCCTCTTGATAAAGGGTAGTATGGCAACAACATTTGCAGACGTAGGTATAGAAATTAAGAACAATAACCCGCATTTCGCTACGACTTGCCCCAAATGTTCGCATCTACGCAAACCGCATAATAAAAAGACACCATGCTTAACGGTTTGGAATAGTGCTGGGAACCAGGGATGGCATTGCAACCACTGCGGGTGGAGTGGTTCGTTGCAAGATCACGAAAAGTATCAAAAAATATATGATGCTTCAGGGGCACCGAAACGCTGGGATTTTGATTATTCCTACTACCCAGCATCAATAATTGATTTTTTCAAAGGTCGTGGCATAACAGCGGAAACGCTCAAGGCAAGAAGAGTGTTCTTTAAAACCAGCGACAAGGGAAGTATTGCAATAGGTTTCCCAGCTTACCGTAACAGAAGGCTTGTAAATGCGAAATACCGCGCAATCAACATGAAGCGGTTTTGGCAGATGGCAGGAGATACAGGAGCCGAGAAGTGTTTTATCGGTTTGGACGATGTGGATTTAGACCGCAGCCGCAGGATAATAATTGTAGAAGGGGAAATTGATTGGCTGACATTATCGCAACTGAAATACGATAACGTATTAAGTGTTCCCGAAGGAGCGCCAGCACCCGACAGTTCAGACTTCAATAAGAAATTCGATTTCCTTAGTGATGCCTTTACTCAAGA